>JAYTAU010000434.1:0-3697 GCA_043737375.1 Planctomycetia bacterium | reverse complement strand
CATGCCCACTGCCCTGAGTGGGCATGATTAAGAGATAGCGTTCAAAACGTGGTGTGACCCTCCACTGCGGTTCGCATTCCCGAGCAAAGCCGTGCGCATGGCACCCCTGCTAACGATCTCACCCAATGATCACATCATGTCGCCTATCGTCGGGTTGGTCGCGTGGTGTTCAACGCCGCAGCGGGTGCAGAGTTCATTGCAGCGCCTGCGCGCAACGGGCGGATGGTGACATCGTCCAGGCAGGCTTCGCCGAAACCGGTCAACGCAAACGTGATGGTGAAGTCGCCGTCGCGCGGCGCGGCCCGATACAGCACGAAGTCGGTCCAGCCTTTGGTCTCGCCGAAGCGTTCGGCCAAGGCCTCGCCGCCCAGCGAATCGACGATCATCAATCCATCCACGCTGCCGCGAATCGGCGTTGAGACCCGCACTCGCCCGCGAATGCAAAGCAGTTCGCCGGCACGCACCGGCACGGCGGGAGTGGTGACCCATAGCGGCGGTGTCTCTATCAGCATGGCATTGCCGTTTTTGACGGTCGATGTGACTTCGAGCCGCAGGCATGTCTTGCCATGAGGCATGCCGCCGGGCGAAAGCTCGACCGCTGTCTCGATCGCTTCCTGCGGATGCTGGTAATGTCGCCAACCGGCGGCAACCATCGTCGACAAGTTCTCGAAGTCGCCGGCGGCCAGTCGATTTTCTTGCAGTTCGGATGTCTTGAGTTGTTCGACCAATCGCCAATGCTCGGGCAACGTGCCATGACTGGCCACGAACGGGCTGGCGACCGTCGAGCCCAGCGACTTGGCCGCCCGCTCCCATTGCGAGCGTTTGATTTGACCAAGTGGAATCATCGCTCGGTTGGCCGAAAGGTAAGCCGCGCGACGATCGTTGCTCGATAGATGCCGCTCGGCTTCGTCGAGATGTTTTTTTGCATTGGCCAATGCCGTAGTCGTTGTTGCCGCATCGTCGCGCACGCGCGCCGGCAGTTGACGATCGACCAATTCGATTTGCGCACTCGTTAGCGCAGCCAAATTGCGCTGAAGTTCAGCGGCACGTCGCGCCACGCCGCTCAGGCGACGCGAGATCACGTTGACCACCGCGGGGTCGGGCGTCATCAACACCAATGCCGTGGTGTCGAAATCTTCAAGTGTCATTAGCGTTCCGCCGGTCACGCGCTTGTGCTTCAACGGTCGCACGCCGCCGGCAGTTAGCTCCAGCATGTCGTGCGATTCGGGAACGCCGGGTACGACGAACGAAACCGGCTTGCCGTCGCTATGTTGCGGCACATACTGCGTGCCTGCGGCCATGCGGGTGACAATTAACAATCGCGAGCGATCGTACTGCAGCACGACCCCTTTGACGTGCGGATCGTTACTGTCGGCCGTGGAGACCTGGTTGCCGGCCGCGGCCCAAGGTTCGACCAGCTCCAGCTCGATGTTGAGTTGAGCCAACGTCAGCGCGCGTAGTTTTGATTCGGTGTCGGTGGCCGTTAGCGGCGAGTGCGAGCCGAATTCCAAACCGCGCACGCCCGCGCCGATGGTCGTGTAGACCAACATGCGAATCGCGTCGGGGTCGAGTCCGGCCGAGATCTGTCCGCCGGCCAAGGTATTCCATTGCTCGCGCAACGAGGCCGATGGTTGCGTTTGAATGACCGTCCAAAACGGCGTGCCCGGTCGAGCCAAGCGCGGCCGTTCGCGTAGCCAAGTGCCGTAGTCGGTCATCTCCAAACTGCTAGAGAGCGGAAACCGATACGCGCTAAGCAGATCGACATATCGGCTATAACTTCGCAGCTCGGTCTCGGGTCCACAGATGACCGGGCGCGACTTGCGACGATCTGCCTGACGGAGCTGCTTGGAGAGGGCCAGCGTCGATTCTAGCTCGCGGCCGGCCAAGTCCTGGCCCAACGACCATGCCAATACGGAATCATACGCGGGCGAAATCGTTTCGAAGCGTTGTTCGCCCGCCGAGGCTTGCCAGGCTTTTTGTACCGGCGGGGGCGAGACGAGCCAAATGCCCGCTTGTTCGGCCTCGGCCAATAGCTCGGCGGAGGGCGGGCCGGGCAGACGCACGGCATTGAAGCCTAGTTCAGCCAATCGGGCCAGCGGTTCATTCTGATATTCGATAATACGAGGGAACAGCGGTCGACCATCAATCGTCAGCACCGAACCGCTGAGCTTGATGTCTCGTGCCGGTTTGCCAACTGGAATATTGTTGAGGCTCGAACCGGTCGAGGGAGACGTGTCGCGCGCGTCGCTGGTTGCCGAAACTTTCTGGATCGTGTTTTTTAAGTCGTTGTTCATCGGTTCGACGCGACCGGTGATCTCGAGATCGTCTAGCCAGACCGTGGTCGGCCCCTGACCGCCATAGACATTCAGCACGAGCAAGTCGATATAAGCCCCGCGTGCGTCGACGTTGGGACCGAACTGGGATCGCAACACACGGACTTGACGCTCGACCAATTGACCGAATTTCTCGATACGGAGTTGTTGCCAGATGCCTGCTTGGTTGTACGAGTCGCCCCGCACGAGCGCCGTGAGCGGTTTGCCCGATTTCGGGTCCAAACTACTGGGTAGCACGACACGGGCCATGATTTGCAGGCCCGAGCGGTTCGATTTAATCCACAATGACGTTGTCAGTTCATCGACGATGCGGCTCGGACCGATGGCGTGCGTGACATAAAGATACGAACCATTGCCAGTTGTGATATTCAATTTTTCACAGCCGCGTCCGGTGTGTGCCTCGCCGGCGGCGCGTCGATGATCGTCGACGCGATACGTCAGATCGGCCGTGGCGAATTCCCAACTGACCTCGGGAGACTCGAAGTCTTCGCTATCGACCCCAGACGCGACGACGGAATGACAGACACACAAGATTAGTGCGCAGCAAACAACCATCGGGCAGCCGGCGACCAACTGGCCTGATACCTTAGCGATCGCGCGATGGATGTAGGATGGATTGATAACGTGTCGTCCTTCTGCGCTGCGCACTTCCCTTGAGAACGACCGTTACCAGGACCGTTTCTCGCCACCCACTTCCCAAAAATGGAGCGTTGATAATTCACCACGGTCGTGGCGGCCGGGCGATTGCGCATAACGTGGGCTTGTACCAAGGTTTACAACGTTTGACCAGAGCATTGGTAGCGTTTTCGCAACATACATTGAATGGGACAGGCTAGTTCGTTGCCTGCCCAAGTTGTTTGGTGTAAAGCGGTTAGGAATCCAGTCAGTCCATTTGCTTGCAACCTGGCACGGACTCTGCTCTAGAGAAGGTTATCACCCTTAGACGGAGAAACCTGATGAGCCTTGAAAGCCGCGTTTTGAAAAGCCCGAACGAAGATCTGCCTGCCGATGTGGTTGAATTGTCGCATGCGATTGGTCAGTTACCGGAAGAATATCGCGGTCAGATTGAATCGATTCTGGCCCGCGTGGTCGACAGCACGAAACGGCGACGCCGGATTCTGAATTTGGTCCAAGATGCTCTGAGCCAACTGCGGCTGGACATGAAGTACCTGATGTTCGATTTGGAAGCTACCCGCCGCGAACGCGACGAGTTTAAGCGTAAGTTCGAGGAAACGTAGGGGTAGGAAAGGGGTTAGGAGTCAGGGTGTAAGAGGCTATCCGGAATTGATTTGCCGTATTTGCTCGGGTTTCAACCGGCACGGGCGCGATAGTTGAAATTCGGGTCGTTAGCCGGCGCGAGCCGC
>JAYTAU010000433.1:0-9105 GCA_043737375.1 Planctomycetia bacterium | reverse complement strand
CAAAATACCAAGCTGCCGGAACTCGATAAGGCGATGAGTGCCCTGATCGAAGACCTGGTTCAACGCGGCATGTACGACGATGTGGCGGTGATTTGGATGGGCGAATTCGGTCGTACTCCGCGCATCAACGGCGGGGCGGGTCGCGACCATTGGGCGCGTAGTTGGAGCGTGGTGGTCGGCGGTGCCGGCTTCAAGCGCGGTGTCGCCGTCGGTGCGACGAATTCGGACGGTACTCAAGTCGATACCGAACCTTATACCTCGCAAGATTTGATGGCTAGCACCGTCAAGGCGTTGGGCATTTCGCTCGATACGACTTTCACCAGCAAGAGCGGCCGCCCCATGAAAATTGCCAACAGCGGCAAAGTGATCAAAGAATTGTTTGCTTAGTCTTTGGATATCATTTGTGTGCGGCCGGGTTTCGCTGGCTGTCCTGAATAAAAATTGATTTAACTTCCGATAGCCCAGGGATTGCACGACCGCAGTCCCTGGGCTTTTTGCGTTGATGACTTGTGTGCCATGCCCACTGCCCTGAGTGGGCATGCAAATGATGCAGTGGCACGTTCCGACCGGTTCCTCGTGATAAGGGCCGAATCATGCCCACGCAAAGCCGTACTCCATGGCACCCAAGCGAACCTCGGCCAATTGGTTTTGCTCTTTCCGGCTCGCCGACATTTAATCGTCAACCTGCGATAGCATCGCGTGCTTCGCACTTTATCGATTTGACCGGCGATGTCGCGCGAGTTGCGCCGCCGGTCGTCATCCCGTAGAATGCGATTCACGGTCCACAGTTGCTTTGCTTTTGCACTTGCTTCCCCTTTCGTATCTTTCGTATCTTTCGTTTGTTTCGTGGTTACCATTTCGCGATTGCCCACTCGATTCGTAACGTGCCCAATCCAATCGCGCCACAGCCTTCGATTGCGACCACCGGCGGCACGTTCGCGCCGCTGTTACGGCTGGCGTTGCCGGTTCTTGCGGGGCAGTTTCTCGACATGCTGGTCGGCTTTAGCGATGTCTGGCTGACAGGTAACTATTTACCGGGCGAGCAGTACCTGGCTGCCATGAATTTGGCGGCGTACCTGCTCTGGTTTCTGATGAGTTTGTTCTCGTTGGTGTCGATCGGCGCCACGGCCATGGTCGCACGCTTTATCGGCGCGCGCGATGCAGCGTTGGCCCAGCGCACCGCGAACCAGGCCTTCGTCATCGGCGGTGCTTTGTGCGCGCTGCCGGTACTGATGGTCACGGTCGCCGGTCCGACGTTGGTGCGACTCTTAGGCCTGGACGAGCCGACCGGCGCGCTGGTGCTGCGATATCTGTGGCTGATTTTACCGGCGGTCCCGGCCATCATGCTCGAGCAAGTCGGCGTGGCCACGTTGCGCGGAGCGGGCGATACTGCAACCGGCGTCATCGCCATGATCGTCGTCAACGCAGTCGATATCGCGGTCAGCTATTGTTTGGTTCGCGGCGTGGGGCCGTTTCCACAATTGGGTTGGGACGGGCTGGCAATCGGCACCACGGTCGGCTACATCGTTGGAACGACGATTGTACTTTATCGTTTGATCCGCGGGCCGATCGCCATGCGGCTCGAATGGCGTCTGCTACGACCGGATTGGGCACTGATGCGGCGATTGCTGCGAGTCTCGATTCCCGGCGGCTTTGATATTTTGGCGCTGATCGCTTGCCAACTCTGGTTCGTGCAAATCGTCAATGGGTTGGGAAATCTGCAAGCTGCGGCGCATGGCGTGGCGATTCGGATCGAGAGCGTCAGCTATATGCCAGGCATTGCGTTTCAAGTGGCCATCACCACGATCGTGGGCCAGCTACTTGGCGCAGGCGAGAGCCGCCGCGCCGAGCGATCGGTCGTGGTGGCCTGCGTGACGACGGGCCTGATGATGAGCGCGATGAGCGGGTTGCTGTGGTTCGGGGCCGGTTGGTTGGCCGCGCAGTTTGTCAGCGCCGACCAAGCGGCCATCGGCACTCAGGCGGCCGGCTTGGTGCGGATCGTCGCGATCTTTCAGCCGGTGTTGGCTGTCGTGATGATCGTCAACGGCGCGCTGCGCGGCGCAGGCGACACGCGCTGGCCGCTGCTGTTTACGTTCATCGGATTTATCGTTGTGCGAATTCCGTTGGCCTATGCGCTGGCCTGGAGCGAAATTCGAATTCCGTTCACCGCTGAAACGATTCCGCTGTTGGGGCTGGGCGTACGCGGCGCGTGGTATGCGATGGTGACCGATTTGAGTTTGCGATGCACGCTGGCAATTTGGCGATTCCGGCACGGCGGGTGGAAGCGAGTGGTTGTTTGAACATTGGATTGCCCGCGATCATCATTGTCAGTTGTCAGTTGCAACTGACAACTGACAATGGATCAAACCGATTCGTCGATTCTGCGTCAGTTCATGTCGTTACTTCAACAGCCGCTCCAGGGCCCCGATCGCCACCTGCCACGTCGGTCGTTCGCCGCCATACGTTTCCCACCAGTTCATGAGATCGGCCGCAAATGTTTCCGACTTGGGCGGACTGACGTCCCAAGTTTCGACGGCGCGTTGCAGCGTCGCCAGATCGCAAACGCCCAGCTCAACTTGCTCGGCCGCCGCCAAAGCAGCCGGTACTAGCGCCCAGCTTCCCAGTCGTATTGCGCGGTGGCGATTCATCTCACCTTGAAATTGCGGCAGTTCTAGATTTAACTGTGACAACAACCAAGCCAAACGCACGATCTCGGGCAGCTCGGGAGTTGGGTTCGTTAGCACCGCTTCGAGCAATACGACGTTGTAGCCTGGAAAGCACTGCCCGCCGCCGCCGAAAATCGGACTGATGAGCGCGACGTTTGCGCTATCGGGCAGCAACTCGCGATCGGTCAAGCGTCCGATCGCGGCAAGCAAACCGGGGCCGCGCGCCTGCCAATGCTCTTTGATCGGCAGACCGCGCAGTTCCAGCTCTTCCGCCAGATTCGGAAGCGCGGTTTCGAATGCGCGTTCGAGCTGGCCGATCCGATCGGCGATTCGGTCGTGATGTCCGGCGGCTTGATGGCGGCCGACGACCTTGGCCAGCGTATGTTCCGCCAGTTGCCGGTTATTACCGACGGTGGCCGAGAGCGGTAACAAATGTTCCCAAAATCGTTCAGCCGGCAGATCGCTGCCGCTGACAGCCCGCACCAATCGCATGGCCGGGTCTTCGATCAGTTTAGCCAATTCGCCGTCGAGCGGTCGACGATGTTCGCCCAAGCCTCGCGCGGCGTACATGGCACTGGCTGAAAAACTGATCGTCCAGAGGAGCGTGGTCATGGCTGTTCGAGCGTCAGGAACGTTGGTGGGAATTCTTGGTTGATCGCGATGTGCCGAAAATCGACGATGTGGGTCGGTAAATAATGTCGTCTCACCAAAGTTTAACAGCCGCGACAGGGTTATTTGGGTATACCATCTCAGGGAAAACCGGATAATATGAATTCGCTGCTGTTCTGCGATACCGAGTTTCGTTTTTGGTAGGTCGTTTTGCTGTGGAGAATGCTTGAATGGTTGAACTGGACGTTGAGCGTTGGACCGTTGCCGATGCCATGGAGACTTACGATGTCGCCCGCTGGGGGAACGGTTATTTCTCGATCAACGAAGCCGGTCATGTGTGCGTGTTGCCGACCAAGGATCCAGCGCGCTCGATCGACTTGAAGGAACTGATCGATCGACTGCAACTGCGCGGCATCGATCTGCCGATACTGATTCGCTTTGCCGAGATCTTGAAACATCGACTCGGCGAGATGCATTCCGTCTTCAGCTCGGCAATTGCCGAACACAAGTATCAAGGCAAGTATTGCTGCGTTTACCCGATCAAGGTCAATCAACAGCGGCAGGTTGTCGAAGAGGTTTTGCAATTCGGCAAGCCCTATAACTTTGGTTTAGAGGCCGGCAGTAAGCCCGAGCTGTTTGCCGTAATCGCTTTGGCAAACAACGACGCGCCGATCATTTGCAACGGCTTCAAAGACGCCGAGTTTATCGAAGCCGCGATGTTGGCCCAAAAAATCGGCCGGCACATCATCCCGGTCGTCGAGAAGTATACCGAATTGCCGATGATTCTCGAATATGCGCAAAAAATCGGCGTGCGCCCCAACATCGGCATGCGCGTGAAGCTGGCCGCCAAGGGGGCCGGTCGCTGGCAATCGTCGGGCGGTTATCGCAGTAAGTTCGGGCTCACCGTCTCGGAAATTATGCGCGGGCTCGAAGAATTGAAGCGGCATGGCATGGAAGATTGTTTCAAGCTGCTGCATTTTCATCAAGGCAGCCAAATCACCAATATCCGCCATATCAAAGGCGCGCTCAATGAAGCCGCGCGCGTCTATGCCGAGTGCAAGCGGCTGGGAGCGGGTCTGGAGTATCTCGATGTGGGCGGCGGCTTGGGCGTCGACTACGACGGCTCGCAGACCAACTTCGAGTCGAGCGTGAATTACAGTTTGCAAGAATACGCCAACGACGTGGTTTATCACATTCAACGTGTTTGCGATGATGCGGGCATTCCGCACCCGACCATTATCTCGGAGAGTGGTCGCGCCGTGGTTGCCTATCACAGCGCGCTGGTGTTTGGCGTGTTGGGCGTGGCCGAACAGGGGGAAAACAATATTCCGCAACGTCTGAGCGACGAAGTCGAGCAGCCGCTGACCGATCTGATGGAGACCTATCAGAATCTGACGGTTCGCAATCTGCTCGAAAGTTATCACGACGCACAACAAGCGTTGGAATTGGCGATGAATCTGTTCGGAGGCGGCTACTTGCCGTTGGAACAGCGATCGATGGCCGAGAATCTATTCTTCGCCATCTGCCACAAAATTCGCAAAATGGCCAAGCAGCTTGAGTTCATGCCCGAAGAGTTGGAAGTACTCGACTCGCTATTGGCTGACACGTACTTCTGTAACTTCTCGCTGTTTCAATCGATACCCGACAGTTGGGCGATCAAGCAGTTGTTTCCGGTGATGCCGATCCATCGGCTGCGGCAGCGACCGACGCGACAAGCCGTGATTGGCGATATCACCTGCGACAGCGACGGCAAGATCGATCAGTTCATCGACCGCCGCGATGTCAAACGCACGCTACCACTGCATGCGTATGACGGCACGCCATACTATATGGGCGCGTTCATGATTGGAGCTTATCAAGAGATTCTTGGCGACTTGCACAATCTGTTCGGTGATACCAACGCCGTGCATGTCAGCCTTGACGATAACGGCCAAGTGGTGCTCGAACACGTGATCAAAGGTGACACCGTGCGCGAGGTGTTGGACTATGTCGAATTCGACTCGAACTCGCTGATCCGACAACTACGCGACTCGGTCGAGCAAGCTGTGCGCGAGGGGCGCATCGGCTATGAACAGGCGGGCCGCTTTTTGAAGTTCTACGAGGAAGGTCTGCAGGGATACACGTATCTGGAAGAGCCGGAGGGGAAATGAGGCTTGGGGACTGGGGACTGGGGGCTTGGTTTGAAGCTGTGATCAGTCACGACCCTGATTTGTTACCCCAACGGGGTTTCATCTCATAGCCCAGGGTCGCGAAGCGCACCCTGGGTAAAACAGCCATAACAATGGTTACCCCAACGGGGTTAAATCTCGGTTCAGAACCAGCGAAATGCGCTGAACGCATCGTCGATGTAACCCCTCCGGGGTAACGTAAGCAATCTAAACTGCGAACCCCGGGTGCGCTACGCGACCCGGGGCTATGATATTTAACCGCTTCGCGGTAAAGCACATCGCCAGACACGTGTCCACGACTGAAAACTGTAATTGCTTCGAACCACTGGCACTGGAGGCTTGGCACTGGAGGCTGGAGGCTGGGGTGAAGCTGTCATTCAGCCGCGGACTTTTTCAAGCGTAACCTCATTCACCAGCCGCTCGCCGCGTTCGAACGCCGTGATATTGTCGATCGTCGTGCGGGCAATTGCTTCAAGCGCGTTGCGCGTGAAGAACGCCTGATGCCCGGTGATCAACACGTTGGGAAATGACAACAGCCGAGTGAACACGTCGTCCTGAATGACCCGACCCGAAAGGTCTTCGAAGAACAGATCTGCCTCTTCTTCGTAGACATCCATGCCCAGATAGCCGATTTGCCCGCTTTTCAACGCGCTGATCGCCGCGGCCGCATCGATCAGCGCACCGCGACTGGTGTTTACGATCATCACGCCGCGTTTCATTCGGGCTAGCGCACGGTCGTTGATCAGATGCTTGGTCTGCGGCGTAAGCGGGCAATGCAGGGTGATGATGTCCGAAGCCGCGAGCAACTCGTCCATGCTGACGTACCGTGCTCCGTAAGCCTCGCATTCAGGATTATTGGCGATATCGTAGGCCAGCACCTGGCAGCCAAAGCCGGTTAGAATTCGCGCGGCGACCGCGCCGATTTTCCCGGTGCCGATCACGCCGACCGTGCGTCCATGCAAGTCGAAACCGAGGAGCCCGTCGAGAGAAAAGTTTCCTTCTCGAATGCGGTTATAGGCCTTGTGATATTTACGGTTCAGAGTCAGGATCATGCCGACGGCGTGTTCGGCGACCGAGTAGGGTGAATAGGCCGGTACGCGCACGACTGTCAGTTTCAGCGCTTCCGCGGCCTGCAGATCGACCTGATTGTAACCGGCACAACGCAGCGCGAGCAGCCGCGTGCCTTGTGCGGCAAGCTGCTGTAGAACGTCGCGAGATAGTTGATCGTTCACGAACGAACATATGGTGTCAAAACCATCGGCCAGCTTGGCCGATTCGATAGTCAGCCGCGGCTCGAAGAACTTGAGTTGGTGAGAGTGGCCTTCGTTTGCCGCCTGGAGAAATTCATGGTCGTATTTTTTGGTGCTAAAGACGGCGATGCGCATGGATTGTCCGTTGTCAGTGGCAAGGTTGCATTAAGCGGAACGTTGAATCATTCGTGATGCTTAGCGGCGCGGCCAACGGCCCGCCCTGATCCAGTGCTCGTTCATGATTCCGCGGTGCTCACCCCTCACCCCTCGTCCCTCGTCCCTGCCCGACATATTAACTCACAAGCCCGCCATGACCAAACCGTTCGCCGGCATCCGCGGCGTGATTTTTGATCTCGACGGCACGCTCGTCGATTCGCAACTCGATTTCGAAGCCATGCGTTGCGAGATGGAATTGCCTGTTGGATCACCCGTCCTCGAAACGGTTCTCAAATTGACCGGTGAACGGGCCGCCGAATGTTGGCGAATTCTTGAGCAACACGAACTTCGTGGCTTTCAGAACGCCATGCTCATGCCCGGGGTAATCAACCTGATCGAACAGCTCAGCCGGCGCGGCATCCGTCTGGCAGTGGTGACGCGTAACGGCGGCCGGATGGCACGGGCCACGCTCGATCGGCTCGGTATCCCGATCGATTTGCTTCTGAGTCGCGATGACGCCCCGCCCAAGCCCGACTCGGCGGCTCTGTTGCAAATTTGCCGGAGTTGGAACTTTGACCCCGCGAGCGTGGCAATGGTCGGTGATTACCGATTCGATTTGGAGGCGGGCCGCCGCGCCGGATGTCGTACCGTACTGTATTCGGCGGCTAGCTCGGTCGAAGAACTTCGCAACTGGCGCGAGCTATACGATCTGCAAGTTGCTTCGTTTGTGCAGATTGACGCATTGCTAGCATGGCTCGACGAACCGCTGCAATTGCCCTAGGGCGATTATTCTCGGCTCGATACAATTCGCCGACTCTCGGGCGATGTAGTTCGGGCTTTGTAGGTCGGGCTTTAGCCTGACTGCCCGAATTTTTACTCAACAAGAATGCAACATCACGTCCGGCTAAAGCCTGACCTACGAATTATGAACGCACGCTTGTCGGCAGCAGGATCATGGATTGCAATCTTTTTTTTGCTTACGCAAATTACGGTTGCTCAGGGGCAAGTCGCAGGGCAGGGGCAATCGCAGCCTGTGCCAAACAACCTGCGACAGTTCGATGCCAACGATCCTCGCCATGCGCCGGCGCAAATCCGCGAGCAACTTCGAGACGAGAACCTGCGCGCCAACGAAGGCTTTGGCCCCGCGGTTCAGGGTCCGCCGCGGCAGAATCCTAATGCGCAACCTGCACCGATTCACGGCCCAACGATGCCCGGCCAAGGTGGTCTTGGTCAGGGCGGAGCTAATCAACCGGGCGGTAATCCCAACCTTCAGCCCATCGCCCAAGTGCCGCAGCCGGTGCTGGCTCCGTTTCGCCTCACGCCCGAGCAAGAGCGCGAACTCGATACCAATTTGATTGCTTGGGAACGTCAGAGCGGTGCGATCAAAACCTATAAGTGTGAATTCACGCGCTGGGAGTACAATCCGGTATTTGATCCGAAGGAGAAACCTAAAGATAAACCTAGAGCCGAAAGCAACGGCGAGATCAAGTTTCAAGCGCCCGACAAGGGTAAGTTTCAAGTCAAGGAATCTCGCGACTATAACCCCAAGACACAAAAATGCGATCTCAAGGCAGGACCGGAACATCTTGAATACTGGGTGTGCGACGGACAATCGATTTATGAAGTGAATGGCAAAGAAAAAACCGTCACAGAACGGCAATTGCCCCCCAATATGCGCGGGGCAGCGATCAGCGACGGCCCATTGCCGTTTGTGTTCGGTGCGAAAGCCGCGTCGCTGAAGCAGAAGTATTGGATTCGCGAAATTACTCCGCCCAACGTCAAGGACGAACTTTGGCTTGAAGCTTATCCTCGCGTCATGTCTGCGGCGGCAAATTTCTCCAAGATCGAAATCATCCTTGGTCGCAAAGACATGTTGCCGGTCGCGATACAGACTTACGACCCTTCGCTGGATAAAAATAGTCAGCATCGCACGGTCTATCAGTTCGGCAAACATTCGGTCAACGGTCGGTTCGATACCGTTTTTGTCGACTTCGTCGGCCCGCCGACGCCCCCGTTCTATAAGAAAATCACGATCCCAGCCGACGGTGGTCCTCAGGCGAATGTACCGCAAGTAAAAAGTAATCCGAGCGGGGCGAATTCTAACGCCGGAAATACTGCCGGCTCTATTCCACCGCGCGATCCTCGCGCCACGCAAGCCCAACGCCCGACCGGGCAATTTCGGTAGGCGAACCTCGTAGAACGGAATTTATTCCGTTCATGAGGGGACATTGCATTGCAAGAACGGAATGAATTCCG
>JAYTAU010000432.1:0-9107 GCA_043737375.1 Planctomycetia bacterium | reverse complement strand
CACTTCGCGGTGATCGGTGCCGTACGACATCACCATGTCGTATATTCGCTCGAAAGCATTGCGCGTGATTTTGGGATCGGCAGCGACGACATCGAGGTATTCCTCGAAAGTGCCGTCCCAATGTTTGCGCTTGAATTGCGACAGATCCTGTCGTTGAGAAATTGTCGAGATAATTCCTTGCCCGCGACTCATTCGAAATCCTCCAATGGGCTGGATCCGACTGCGACGAAAGTCAACAAAGGCCAACGTGCGGCGGAAAGCAACACTTGATCCCTTACGGTTTGGAGCCCCCACTTTTTGCGGAATTGATTGATCGAAATCGTTCACCCGTCAACGTTCGCCACCGGAGCGAAATACTTCTCAGACTTTCACAAAATCCCTAGGCAAGCGCGCAGTGCGATCACTCTCAGAATGCGATCAAAACAGAAAACCGCTTAACGCGATCGCCCAGAGACTTGCCAATGCAAGGGGGTGAGAAGTTGAAAAAGATCGCGCTCTTGGTGTGCTCAGGTGGAGGGTGAACCAACGCCGACTTCTCGCACGGCGACCTGTTTTTAGCAAGGCCGACCGCCATACTCCACTATTCCAGTATCGCTTCGATAATCGATCGCGGCAATATCGGTATTTCAACTTTCTTGCTAGTGCACCATTAGTGATGATAAACCCACGGCCATGTTAAACTGCATATGCCATTGCACTTAAGGGCGATCGGCAAAGCACGTTCCGGTCGGCAAAGAATTTTTTCAGACTGCATGTGGTAGTGGTCAAATGTCCAACCGGGCAGAAGTTCGAAGTGCGGAGTTGGGAATGCGGAGTAAACGATTTGGCGATTCGCGGCCTACAAGTGATACTCCGCGTTTCGCACTCCAAACTCCACACTAGCCCAGCAGCCGTTCTACACTATCCATCAGCCGATCCATGGCGAATGGCTTGCGAATGTAGTCGTCGACGCCCAGCATTTCGGCATAGGCTTTGTGCCGGCTCCCCTCGTTGGCAGTGATCATGATGATGCGCATGACGCCGGCGTCCTTGTCGGGCGAGCGACGCAAACGCTCCATCACCAAAAAGCCGCTCCGCTTGGGCATCATCATGTCCAAAATAACCAAGTCGGGCTTTTCACGCTCGGCCATTGCCAATCCTTGGTTGCCGTCGCGTGCAACCAAAATGTCGTAGCCTTTCGCATTGAGCGCGATCTTCATCGACTCGACAATCTCGTTGTCGTCGTCAACTAACAGAATCCGCTTCTTACGGGGCAGCTCTTTCTCGGCCATGGACGTTTGCAACTCGTTGGTGTGCTGGAGGGATCGACGGCGCTGGACCAGATCGACTCTTAACTCTCAGCAGTATGCGAGTTGCGGCGTGGGCGTGCAAGACGTAGCGGTGATTTTTGAGCGGTAGCGATAACAGGCAAAGAACGATTGCTTAACGACACCGATCAAAAAATCAGCCCCCGGCTTTGCCGAGGGTTGAGCATAAAATCGAAATTGAAAATCAATCAATCGAACGCTTGTCATGTCCCCCGGCAGAGCCGAGGGCTGAAAGCCGCCACGACGCTTATTGGCAAAACTTACTTTCTTCGCAACGTAAACGAGAAGTAATGAAAACCGGTCTCGTCGTTGGTGATCACGGTTCCGCCGGGGGCCAGATACTTGGCAATCGACGCAAACGGCGGCAGCGGATGCTTGGTCAAGGCGTCGTCGAGCGATCGAAAAAACTTGTTGTTCTCGCCGGCCTTGCTCAACCGTTGCCGACTTTGCTCGGCCTGGGCCATTTCGTACCAGAAACGCAAACCTTCTTCGGGCCGGCTAAATGTCACCAGCCCCGGTTTGCCCGCTTGCGATTGTCGGGCAATTTTGTTGGCAATCAGTTTGTATTCCAGCGAGTTGGCCAATGTGTCCGACGCTTCACGCGGCGTCAGAATTTGTTGAAGATAGGCCCGGCGATCCGAAATCAGCAGGCAATCGTGCGCAATGGCAAAACAAGGGTCGGGCATTTGGGCGGCATCTTCGGCTCGCGGCGGTTCCGGGAGCTTGACCATGTAATAGGTGACCCCGGCGAACGATTTCTTTTCGAGCTGGTCGGAAAATCGCTCGACAGTTTTGTCGACGACCGCTTGAAAACTCTTGGGATCTTTCAATTCTATGGCGAGCAACGACGCCGGCCCGCGCGTATCGATCGGTTTCAAAACTTGAGAAAGGTATGTGACGCGACCGCTCACCGCGGGCAAAATCTCTTTGTTCAAATCCAAACCTAAGCGGTCGGTGAACAGTCGCCGAGCTTGTTCGACGGTCGTTCCTTGTCCTTGGAAGCTATCGATCAATTTTTCAATTTGCGTATACGTCTCGCTGAAATCCCAGTACATCGACGTGTAGCTGGCCACATCGCCGGGTATCCATTTGGGCGGAGTAAAATCGCCTTCGCCGAGCGCCAAGGCCGACAGCGCGCCCGAACGCGGGCTGGCCAGCAACAGGTGAATCTGGGTAACCAGATCGTACTCGCCGACGGCCATCGCCACGGTTCCGCCCACGGCTTGCAGCCCGTCGAGTCCGACGGCAGGCAGAAATGCCAAGCCGGCCTGCGCGGCAAAATTGCCTTGGGTAAATTGACGAACGATTCCGATCGGATCGACAAACCAAGTAAATTGCGGAGCTTCATCGCGATTGGTGCGACACGATTTCATGATTGCGCCGAACCAGGGGTTCTCCGAGAAGCCGCCGTCCTCGCGACCTTCCCAGTTCGTGAGGATTTGCTTGGCAGCGTCGAGGTTCGAGCAGATCACAAACGTGTTATCGCGCTCGAACTGAACGACTTCCTCATTTCGGCGCAGTCCGTACACGACGACCTTGATGCCGGCGACTTTCTCTTCGGTTCGCGAAGCGCCGCTGCTTTCCAACGCGGCTTCGGCTTTTTCGAGCAGCTTACGCGCGGTGGCCGCTTGTTCTCCGGTGTCGATCAGGACGACGATGCCCGGTTTCATGGGGTCTTGCGTTTGAAACAGGGCAAAGGTGATTTCGCCCTGGGGAATGGCCAGCAATTCTTCGATGGTCAGCCCCAAACGTTGCTGAGCATCGGCCAAGGCCTCTCGCCCCGATTGATACAAGTCGGCGACCAGCGGCTTCATCTGTGGGTCCTGCAGCATCCGACCCAACGCGGTTTCGCCAAAACTTTTGGTCAGCTCGGGAACATGCGTCAGCCGCGCGTAGGCTAGCGTGTTACGTGGCAGCAGCTTGGGCGCGGGTGCGCGAGCCGCTTCGGAGTTCGCCGGCCAGATCAGACAACACGCGACTAAGAGGACTAGCGACAAATTTTTCAGCAGGGCATTTTTTGGCATGTCAGTGTATCCAGGTTTTCCTGTTACGCCGCGACCAGCAGTCTTGCGGCAGATTGAGATCGATCTCGAAAATCAGCACAAACAGTACCCCGAAAGTTACTCAGCGGTTTCGTGAGTGTCTCACTTGAGAAAACCCACGTTCGTAACCGGCGCACCCGTATCGCCGAAAGCGTTGCCCGCAATCCCTTTAGTTCTTGTTCGCCATCAAGCATAATTTATTGACGGCGGTGATGATAGCGAGTGATCGTTTCATGGGCAGGCCCTTCGTAGCTCAGGCTTAACCCCGAACTGCGGTAACACGGGATCCGGTCAAGTTTTTGGTTTGGAGGTTTTTTGTGCCCCTCGAAGTTCAATGTCCTCATTGCCAGAAGCGGTTGCGCGCGCCCGATAACTTGGCAGGTAAGAAGACCAAGTGCCCGCAGTGCCGGCAAGCACTGGTGTTGCCCGCTGCCGAGGGTTCTACCGGCGGCCCACCTGCCTCGAACACCGTATCCGGCAACAGGGCTGGAGCAGCAGCCCGAAACGTCAAGTCTCAAACAGGGCAACAGTCGCCAAAGCCTGCTTCGAGTACTGGGACACATGCCGGCTCACTAAAGTCGCCCGTCGCTCAATGGTACATGCGAACGCCCGACGGCCAGGACTTTGGGCCGATCACGCAACAAGACCTCGACCATTGGGTCGGTGAAGGGCGTTTGGACGCCGACTGCATGGTGCTGTGCGACGGCTGGGAGCAATGGAAATGGGCGTCGGATGTCTATCCGCAACTTGCTGCCACGCCATCGACTCCGACTGCCGACAACGGAATACCGGCGCTTGATGACTCGCTGGCCTCGCTGCTTGGCCCGCCCTCCGCCGGATCGTTGCTCGACGAAGAGGGACCGGCGCTAACTTTACAACCCTCCAATCAACCGCCCGCCTTACCAACTGCCGGCGGATTCGCTTCGAACGCCTATGCTCCTTCGCAAAGCACTTCGCTGGGTGCGGCCGGTTCGAGAGTCGGCCGATCATTCGGCGGCGAAAAAAGCTGGCTGGCGGTTGAGATCGGCGTTGGCATTTCGAACTGGGCGATGTTGATCGGCACCGGCTGTCTCGTTGGATTGACCCTGTCGATGTTGGGCCTGTGGACGATGCGCGGCTCGACTTCGCCCAGCTTCACCCTGTTGGGGTTGTTAAGCGTGTTGATGGGCTGGAGTGCCATCGGTTTGGCCGCAGTCGGCGTGGTGCAACTAACCGGTTGGGTGGTCTGTTTACGCGTGCCGGGGAAATCGGGAGCGCGGAGTTTGATCGTCGGGGCAATCGGCTGCATCGGAGTGGCCCTGTTCATCGCAATGCTGCTGAGCCTGGTCCAGTTGGGTATGTTGAATCAATTGCTTTCGCCGCAAAGTATGCTCAACGTAACAAAATACGCTCCGCTGGGTTTAATAGTAATGCTGGCGGCCGCGTTGGGTTTGTATGCCGGCTATTTAGGCCAAATCGCCGAGTATTTGGGTGACAATGCGACCCCGCAACAGGCACTGTATTACGCCGGAATGCAGGTCGCGCATGTAATTTGGACCGGCGTTTCGTTGTACGCAATCGACGCCCAATCGCAAACCATGGCGATCATCGAAATGCTGATCACGCTGGCGTTCGGCTACGCGACGTTCATCTGGTTGGCGTTGATCGAACGCACGGTACGCTACCACTTAAAATCGTCATAACCGTCATTTGTCGCAGGCAGTACGGACGGAGTACAATACTGGACGACGTGAATAGTTATCCAACTCGTTCCCACGCTCCGCGTGGGAATGGAAGCTCGGACGCTCTGCGTCCTTTGCATGTGAAGAACCGGCAATGATGTTTGGGCCGCGGAGCGGCGAAGCAGAGCGTTCCCACGGGGACCGTGGGAACGAGATATCCCAAGGGGACTGTGGGAACGAGAGAACGGGGAACGAGAGAAGGCGAGATACAGGGACCGTGGGAACGAGGCTTAAGACACTAATTCGATAACAAGGAAACGTGCCATGCGTCGCCTGATTCTCATGTCGATCCTGTCGCTGTCGATTGCTCTCGCTTGGCCGGCGGATAGCTTTGCCCAGCGCGGCGGTACAACGGGCGGAACCGGCGGTGCCGGTAGCAGTGGTTTCAGTGGCAGTTCGGCCAGCGGTTTCAGCTCGAATTCGAGTACCGCGCGTTCGTCGACGGGCACATTCGGCCAGCGCAGTTTGGGAAGCTCGGCCGCGAATCCACGCAGCAACTTTAGCGGCACCGGCGGCGGTCAGCAGGGTGCACAAGGTATGCAAACCCCGCAACAGGTCGGTCAGCTGACGGGCAACGAGCGCTATGTCCGCGGCAATCGCACCGCACAAGATTTTGTCGGGGCCGATACGACCGCGGCGGCAAATTTCTTTGCCGGGATGGGCATGGGAGGCCAGACGGGCCAGAACAATAATTTGAATCGCATCCTCAATCAGGGGCGAAATCAAAACAATCAAAATCAACAGCTCAACCAAAACCAGAATCAGCAAAACACCAAGACGCAACGCACGGTGCGCACCGTGCTGACAGTCGGTTTCGATTACCGGCCGCAGACCACGAGCAGCATCAGTCAAGAACTGTCGGCAAACTTAACCAAGTCGCGCGGCGTGCAAGCGCTTTCGCCGGTCACTGTTGAAATGACGGGCCGGACGGCTGTGCTACGCGGCGTGGTTGCCAACGATCACGCGCGTTCTCTAGCCGAGCGATTGGCGCTCCTAGAGCCCGGAGTCGCGGTGGTGAAGAATGAGCTGACGGTGAGCCAGCCGGAGCTGTCGCCCCCGCCGACACCGGCCCCGCGTGCATCGGGTGCTGTACTCCCTGGGCCGCAGACCCCTGGGTTGCCGACTGCGACACCGGCCCGCTAACCGCTCCGTTTTGAAACCCCTGGCCCGGCCGGGTGCCGTAGCTGACGTTGGTCCAAGCCGAACCGCCGGCTTGCTCGGGTGCCAGGTTTCCTTGGGCTGCGCCGTACATTTGTGGATTGTAGGGCGGGTTGTTGGCTGCCCAGACGCCGTTGACTTGCGGTAACGCGGTCGGTTGCGGTTGCTGAACGAAGTGTGCTTGCTGATTGCCGTGCAGAGGAATCGTGGTGGTCTTCAGTCGGTTTGACGGCGTTGCTTCGCCGACGAGCCCCGTCTCGGAAGTATTCGATCCGGTATTATTGACCGGCGTTTGGTAGCTGATTTGTTGAATGCTGTTTTGTCCCGTTGCGTTGGGCATCATTCCCGTGACCCCGTTACCGGCGGCACCTTGAATGGGTTGTCCGACGGCGTACGGCGGCACCTGCGTTCCGGCAGGCAGCGCGATACCGTCTTGCGATAACTTGGGTATGGTTTCGAAACTGTTGATGCGGCCCGCCGCCACCAACGGTTGCGAACCGGGTAGCAATAGCTTGGTTTGTTCGCTCAACACGACGCCCCCTTTGGTGTCCTTCGGAATGAACCGGGCGATCAAGCTGATTTGCATTTGCGGACCGCCGACTTCATCCCACGGCACCCACACGCTGTACGAGTGCCCCATTTTCGTTTTGCTATACAGCTTATCGAAGTCCTTGATCGGGTAGACCACCTTTTTGTCGGGCACGACGTTGTTGGGATCGCGATTGACTTCGTTGAATGCGTAGACCACTAGCGTACCCTCGACCTTGACCGGCTCCTGGGCGTTGTCGCTGCCGAAAAAGTACAACCGCCCGCCAAAACCGCGTTTGGGGGTTTCGCCGGCTTTGGTCATGACCGTGTCGGTCCAAACGGTATCGACTCGCAACGGCCGGTCGACTTTGCCGTCGGATCCCTCGCCCCAAGGGATGTTCTTGCGGATGTCGAACTTCGCACAGCCCGTAGTCAAAGGCACCAGCGAGGCGACAAGCAGCAGTTTCCACAGCACGCTAATATTCACGGAAAGCCTCGTAGTGTTTGGGGCTGCTACCGTATGTCGCTCGCCGGTCGCCTGGCAATTGCTTGATCGATCACTCATGGCTCGTTGCCCCGTCGCGTGTTGGTTGTTCATCACAGTCGGTTCGGTAAGTTGTGTAAGTTTGCGAATCACGAATCAAAGTTAGCGGCCGACGGCCGGTACGTTCATGGGCGCCGCGCCGTAGACCGACTCATAGACCGCGTGCCGAGGACCGTTTTGCGCGGCCGATGATTGCGCGGCAGGCAGTACCCCGTGCGACCCGGTAGTTTGCGGCGCAGGCCAAGCTGCTTGAATAGCTCCGCCGTCAGATCGTGTTCCGCTTCCATTGCCTGGAACGCTAAAGGCAGTGTCGGCGGGAATCGCGTAGGCCGAGCCCGAGTAGGCCGATCCCGAGCCGACACTATTCGATCCGGTTGGCAAAAACCGAACTTCTTCACCGGTCGGAACCGGTGCCAGCGAAGGGCCCGTCGTGTTGGGCGATCGCACAGCCGGTCGTACCGGGTTTTGCGACTGGTGTCCATTCGAACGGTCGCCGTTCGATCCACCCACAGCGGAAGTGACCGTCGGAATGCGCAATGCGCCGCCGATCGGCACCGGCATTTGTTCAGGCGTTGCACCCTGGCTGCCCGATCCTTCCTGATTCGCACCGGCCGGCGGAGTGCCCTGCGGAATTCGCAATTGCAACGGCGGCGGGTTGTTAGGCGGCGGCAGGCGACCGCCGGGAGTTGATGGAACGACCACCGAGCCGGGTGTGCCGTCGGCCGGCGGGGGAGTTCGAATCGATTCGGCGTTACCCGGAATATTTGTGCCCGGAATCACGCCGCCGGGAACCACCGAGTGAATCATCGCCGGATCGATATCGGGATAAATCGTGTTGGTCTCGGCATCGGTCCAATCGCCGTTGCGACCACGCAGCCCCACGTCGCCGTGAATGCGAATCACGTCGGCCAGACACCAGCTCATCCGCGAGCTTTCGACCTGCTTGATGATGTCGGCATCGTGCTCGTTGCGAACAATCCGCGGCGTCATGATGATCAGCAGTTCGGTGCGACGGTTTTGCACATTGTCGTAGCGGAACAAGTGGCCGAGGATCGGAATATCGGCTAACAGCGGTACGCGACGATGCGTTTCGCTACGCGACTTGGTGATCAACCCGCCCAGCACCACGGTCTGTCCGTTGAGTGCGCTAACGGTCGTTTGTGCGACGGTGGTATTGATCCGCGGCGAGCGAATTACGTCGCCCGTCACGTTGATCGAAATCGGAATGCCTTCGGCTTCGGGTCCGACATCCGAGCGTTCGGCGTCGAGCTGCATGACTACCAGGCCGTCGGGGCTGATGCGCGGCGTAACCCCCATGATTAGACCCACGTTTTCGAAGTTGACGCTGTTCTGCTGACCGAATTCGGTGAAGTTCGTCGTTTGAATGAAAGGCACGCGCTGCCCGACCTGGATGAAAGCAGGTTGATTGTCGAGCGTCATGATTTGCGGGCGGCTGAGCACATCGAGCCGGCGGCTTTCCGAGAGCGCCCGCAACAGAAAGCTCACGCTTTCGCTGCTGGCCGAGAGCACCAGCCCACCGAAACCCAGTTCGTTGTTGATGCGTCCGACGGCGAAGTTCGACAGGCCTTGCCCGCCGACGGTGGAACTTTTGGCTAGCGATTGTGAACTGCCGCTGTTACCTAGCGGTTGGCTGTTGAAGGCATAGCCCGGCGTATTCGACGCGGCCACGACGGTTTGCTGCTGCACGGTGGTCGGCGGGTTGCCGAACGTACTGCTCGTCGTCGTAGTGACCAAGTCGCCCAACAGGCTGCGATCGAACAAAATCGACTCTTGCAGCCCCAGCTCC
>JAYTAU010000431.1:0-9114 GCA_043737375.1 Planctomycetia bacterium | reverse complement strand
CGTCGAGGGGCTGCGTCACGAGCGAACCACGCTTGAGGACCGCTTGCGTGAAGACTACGCCGTCGAACTGAGTCAGCTTACCGAGCAACCGACCGCCGACGAACAGCGCGAGCGGGCCGCGGTCGAGGATGAAATTGCCGAACTTCGTCGCAAACTGGCGAACATCGGCGGCGTTAATTTGGAGAGTCTGAAAGAGGCCGACGAACTGGAACTGCGTTTCGACGGGCTTTCAACGCAATTTCAAGATCTCTCGAAAGCGAAGGGTTCGCTCGAACAGATCATCAACAAAATTAACGGTGACAGTCGGCGACTATTCGCGGAAACTCTCGAAACCGTCAAAGAGCATTTTCAAACGCTGTTCCGCAAGCTCTTCGGAGGAGGCCGCGCCGACATTGTGTTGGAAGAAGGGGCCGACATTCTGGACAGCGGTATCGAAATCGTCGCCCGTCCGCCCGGCAAAGAGCCGCGCAATATCTCGCTGCTGAGCGGCGGCGAGAAGACGATGACCTGCGTGGCGCTGCTCTTGGCCATCTTCCGCAGTCGCCCCAGTCCGTTCTGTGTGTTGGACGAAGTCGATGCGGCGCTGGATGAAGCGAACATCGAACGCTTCGTCGGCGTATTGAATGAGTTCCTGGCTTGGACGCAGTTCATCGTGGTCACGCACAGCAAGAAGACGATGGCTTGTGCAAACACGTTATATGGCGTGACCATGCAGGAATCGGGAATCTCGAAGCGCGTGTCGGTCCGGTTCGAGGATGTCAGCGAGGATGGTCACATTCGCCAATCGGCGGTCGATGCCCAGGAAGCTGCCGAGCGGCAGTCTGAACACGAAGCGGCGTAATGCGCGTGTCGCAACTGTAGAAGCCGATTCCAACGGCGACAATCCTGAAGCGCGGATGGGAATCCGCTCCTACAAATCGCATCTCCTCCAAACTGCCACTTCGGCTCGATCGCGACTGCTGTCACCGCCCCACAGCGTAAAGCTTACCACCGTCACGGCTATCAAAGCCGGTACTAACCGCACAATTGGCGAATCTTCCTCAAGAAGATACCCGCCGCGAATCGAAACATATCTTCGGAAGGCTTGCGCATCGGCTCTTTTTGATTCCCAATCGAAACGAACCGGTACGGAGCTGCAGGGGGGAATCCTGCCACCAGAGGCCGCTTGGCCTTGAACGGAACGTCGGCCGATCGCCGGACGACGGTCCATCTGCTTGCTCTTCCACCCGGTAATACCATGCCGGTGTCTGCGGAAGTGTCGAATGAGTCGTCCGTACTGTACGGGTTAACCTTCGGGTTCGCCATTTTACGGATTTTCGCCTACTTCCGGATGCCCGGTGTGCCGATGTGATAACTGAGGCGCGTTCAGAGGGAACTGAGCCACAGCCGAGGAAGAAGCGAATACAGAGCCCCGACCCAAGGTTTGCAGATGCTGGTCCCGCAACCGGCGCGACGGAGTCGACCCACTCCGAAGAGTCTGTAAGCAAGGGGGCGATCAGGCGGCGTTATTGGGCCGAGTCCCAGTAGCGCGCTCAAGTCCAACAAGAGAAGTCATGGAGAGCCTCCGATGAAGGTCTTCACTACTGGTCAGGTCGCAAAGATCTGCAAAGTGGCCCCGCGTACTGTCAGTAAATGGTTTGATTCGGGCCGGCTGCGGGGTTATCGCATTCCCGGATCACAGGATCGTCGCATCCCACGCGAGTACCTGATTAAGTTCCTCAAGGAACATGGGATGCCGTTGGGCGATCTCGAAGACGAAGCAATGGCCAAGGTGCTCGTGGTCGGCCAGGACCAAGTCCTGATCGAAAACCTCAAGCGTCACTTGCCCCTTGAACGCTCGTTCAAAATCGCTGTCGCAGCCAGTGGATTCGAAGCCGGCATTCAGGCCGAAAGCTTCCACCCGGACTGTATTATCGTGGATTTTTCGATCGGCAAAGTCGAAGCCCTACAGATTTGCCAAAACCTGCGCCGCAATCCCGAGTACGGCGATACGATTCTGATTGCTTTGTTGCCCGACGACGGCAGCTCGATCAGCTTCGATCGCTCGACCATCAACGAGACGTTCAAAAAGCCGTTCGACGCGCAATTGCTCGCCGAACGTCTCAAGACGCTCATCGGTGCTCGCAAGGAATTGGTGTAGTTCAGACCGTAGGCCGGAATTCATTCCGGCTTTGTATCCGATTGACACAAGTCGACTAAACGGCGCGACGCTAACTTCGCCGAAACAATAAATTTAAGCCCTCGCGAGCTTGACCCCTCGCGAGGGCTTTTTCGTTTGACGCTGGTCCGTAGTCCGTAGTCCGTAGTCCGTTGATGAGTGTTCAGTGTTCAGTGTTCAGTGTTCAGTTGTCAGTGGCAATACGATTCATCCCCATTTTCCGCACCCTCATCATCCCAGCCTCTAGCCTCTAGCCCCACCCCTCACACTCGGGCAATAATACGTTCATGCCCGATCTCACACATTTCGACGATTCCGGCGCGGCCCGCATGGTCGACGTCGGCGATAAGCCCGTCACCGCGCGCATGGCTCGCGCGTCGGCCCGCGTTCGCATGGCGACCGCCACGCTGTCGCTCTTGCGAGACCATAAGCTCAGTAAGAAGGGTGATGTGCTGGAAGTTGCCCGCCTGGCCGGCATCATGGCTGCAAAAAAAACCAGCGAGCTGATTCCGCTGTGTCATCCGCTGATGCTTGATAGTGTGACTGTGGAATTTGCGTTTCATAAAGTCGATTCTGTAGGGAACGCCCTCCGTGGCGTTCCGGCATCACAATCACACACCGATCCAGACACTTCAGCCCCCTGCTCCGCCGGGGGACCGGCCGACCAAACCGCCGCAATCTCAATCACCGCCACGGTGAGCGTCACGGCTCGCACTGGCGTCGAGATGGAAGCCCTGACCGCGGCCAGTGTCGCGGCGCTAACGATCTACGATATGTGCAAAGCGGTCGACCGCGGCATGACAATCGAAGTGATCCAACTCGACGAAAAAACCGGCGGTCGCAGCGGGCAGTACCGGCGGGAGTGAGGCTTGAGATTTGGTTGAGCAGGCTTGGAGAGCGGGAACAAGTCCGTGTGCCACTGGCTTCGCCAGTGCCTGCGAAGCATGAGCAGGGTAAATTCGACGTCGAGTTTCCGCTCGAACCGTGGTAGCCCGTGGACCACGTATTTCGCCGCTAACCGAACTTCCTTACAAAACGATGACGATGTCACCCGTACAAACAGTTTCCGGCTACAGTCACCTATTGGGTGTGCCGACGTTGCTTCTCATTCTGTTTTTTGTCGGACCAGCGGCAGCGGAGATTCCTAGAATCGCCGATCCCTCGATCAACGAGTTGCTCGAAGCCATTCGCAAAAAACACGATCTACCCGCGCTGGCCGGCGCAATCGTCAATAACAAAGGGTTGGTATCAATCGGCGCTGTTGGCGTGCGGAAACGTGGCAGTAACATTCCCGTAACTATCGACGACCAATTCCATTTGGGTTCCGACACCAAAGCCATGACCGCGGCCTTGGTCGCGAGACTGGTCGAGCAAGGCAAACTCGACTGGAACTTGCCGATCGAAAAGTTGCTGCCTAAGCTGGCGTCGAGCATGCATTCCGATCTGCGTAAAGTGACCTTGGTACATCTGTTGTCGCACCATGCCGGGCTGGCCGCCAATCTTGAAACCGCCGAACAATGGGCCGAGATCGACAAGGCCGGCAATTTACGCGCCCAACGATTGGCGATCGCGAAGCTAGCCTTATCGGCAAAGCCGACCGAGACCCCCGGAAAGACGTTTCTCTACTCGAATCTCGGTTACATCGTGGCCGGAGCAGTCATCGAAACTGCCGGCGATGCCGCGTGGGAAGACATAATCACCAAAGAACTGTTCGAGCCGCTGGCGATGAAGTCGACCGGGTTTGGTCCGCCCGGATTTCGTGCTAAGCCGTTAAACAGTCGATCGATTAAGCCGCTCCCCGCCAAAATCGATCAACCTTGGCCGCATTCGTCCGACGGCAAACCGGTCGAACCGACTTTGCAAAGCGACAACCCGCCGGCTGTCGGACCCGCCGGTCGCGGCCACATGCCGCTGTCGCAATGGGCGATATTTGCCGCCGATCAACTGAACGGTGCTCGCGGCGAACCGGGTCTGCTCAAGCCGGCGTCGTATTCACGGCTGCATACGCCCGCTTTTTCCGATAGTGCCTACACGGCGGGCGGTTGGGGCTATGCGAAAACGGATCCTAAGTTCGAATTAATGCACGACGGCAGCAATACCATGAACTATGCCACGTGCTGGATTCTTCCGCAGCAGAACTTGGCAATTCTGGTGGCAACCAACCAAGGGGGCGATTCTGCCAACCAAGCATGTCGAGAGGCTCGCCTGGCATTAAAGCAACATGCCGAGTGAGGATGGTGTTTAGCCCCAGCCCCAAGCTTCACACCTCCGGCCCCCAGCTTCACACTTCGCCGCCGTAAGATTTTTCGACTTGCTCTCGACGTTCGACCCCGGCGCGACGTAGGATGGCTTTTAGCAGTCCTTCGTTTTATTGCTCAAGGAGGAGTTTATGCGCTGGGGCTATCGCGGTACGGGGTTATACGTTTTTTTGGGCTTTCCCTCGTACCCACGGTCTCCGCGGGAACGCACTTGCTTGCCGCTCTGCGGTGCCGGCGAGATCGATAGTTCAGCGACAATTCTAAAAGACGCGGAGCGTCCGAGGCGGTCGTTACCACGCGGAGCGTGGGAACGAGTCAGGTCCATACTATTTTTAGGAATACTGCTGACCGTCGGTGGCTGGTCCGCGCCGTCCGAAGCCCGCATCTTCCGGCAAATCATGCGGGCACCGTTGCAGTTGCTGGGCTTTAATTTGCGCCCCATGCGTTCGCAGGACGCATCGGCCCCGCCGCGGACGACAGTGGTAACGTCAAAGGCGGCTACTGCAACGCCCGTTATTCCCCAGCCCCATCCGATCTCGCTCGAAGGTTTCACATCGCCCCAGTTGGCTTTCGAAGCCCACATTGCCGGGTTTGTTCGTCAAGATCACGGCGCGTTGTATGCGGTTTTGGCCCCCGACTTGCGAGATCCATTTTTGTTTGTATTATTGGCCGAGGCCTTTGAAGAGCGGTCGCCGGCGCTGCGAAAAGATTTGCGAACCGTACTGCGAGAACACTGCGTGGATGAAACGCGATTTGTCGCTCTCGACGATTCGGTGAGCGAGCCGGCGAACAACGAAGCACTCAACGGAGGGGGCGCGAATGCAACAGCCTCGAACGATCTTAAATTGCCGGCCGGCTGGACCGCTGTCAGTGAGCAGATTCAAGATAAGCCGGCGCTGGTGCGCAAGCTAATGGACGTGTATTGGCGTCGCGATCAGGCCACGATGAACGCCGCCGCGCGCCGCGCACTTCCGCAGCAACTGGCTCACGGCCGGCAACTCAAGCTGGAACTTGTGCGAGCCGAAGACGATTGGGCCGTAGGCACGATTCGCGATCCCGCGCCGCTGCCGGTTGCCGACTCGGTCGTGGCCTTCCCCAAGCGAATGCTGTTCAAAAAAGTAAACGACCGCTGGTACGTCGAAGATACTCGGGTCGGGGAGTAGGGATCGGGGGTAAGAAAAGTGCGGAGTTCGGAGTTGGAAGTGCGGAGTAAAAGATATTCGCAGTTGTCGCAAAGACTGCTGCTTAGCGGCCACCGGCCCGCCGGAAAAAGAGGGGTTAGGGATCGGGGATTAGGGGTCGGTAAGGACGTGAGCGTAGAAAGTTCGTTACACTTTTCCGACATCACACTCGTGGTATGGATTCCATGCTGATTCGATTGGCTGCGATGTCATTGCTGTTGGCATCTGCTTACTGTGCTTTTGGACGGTCTTTGCAGAGCGTTCCTGTTGCAGAGCAACCCAGTGGTTTCGCAACTCCTCCGGCCGCGTTCGAGAACTATCGCGACGCCGTAGCCACGCAAGATTGGCAAAAGCTGCTTCGGTCTTCGACTCCCGAACAACAGCGACGATTACTTCTAATTGCGATCGCAGGCTTGGGAGAGGCGATTAACGATCATCGCGGAACTTCAAACGATCTGAAATCGCAACGGGCGGCAAAGATTTTAAAGTTGCACGGGCTTGACGAGCAGCAGGTCATAAAAGAAATCGTTCACTCTAAAATCCCATATTGCGGGCCACTTCGACTTTTAATTGTCGACCCGCCAGCTGCAGAGCCGACTGAGCAAGAAATTCAGGTGGAACACGACCGACTGTACGACTTGTTGTTGCCGAATGGCTTCGACTCAGGCAAACTCTACGAAGCAATTTCGGAAAATGCAATGCGGCAAGAAATCGGGGATCTCGATAAAGAAGAGGTTCAATTCTTTCGCGAACGAATCGATTCAATCCGAGGCTCAACGCTAACGGAAGTTACTTATCTCGGCGATCGAGCGCAGGGCGTGATTCTTGGCGATGAAATTTATTCTCCGTTCGGTAGCCCCAATCATTTTCGCCGTATCAACGGTCGTTGGTATGTCGAAATGCCGGGGCTTTAGTAATCGGCAGAGGTCTTACAACTGACCACGGACCACGGACCACGGACCACTGACAACGGACCTCCTACAACACCTTGTCCTTCGCGCGTTGCAACTCGAACTTGCGCTCACGCGATTCGGCCAGAATCGGCTCCAGTTCGTCGACAAAGTCGCGGACATCTTTAAACTCTCGGTAAACGCTGGCAAATCGCACGTAAGCCACCTGATCCAGCTTGCGCAGTTCAAGCATCAGCAGTTCGCCGACCTGACGGGTTTCGACTTCGCCTTCGTAGTTGTCGTAGATGGCCCGCTCGACGGAAGAGACGGCCGCTTCGATTTTCTCGGCACTGATCGGGCGTTTCCAACAGGCCTTGGCCAATCCGGAGCGAATTTTTTCACGATCGAAAGGAACGCGGTTGCCATCTTTTTTGATGACTTTGATCGCGATCTCTTCGATCCGTTCGTAGGTCGTATAGCGGCGATGGCAGGCCACGCATTCTCGCCGACGACGAATGGCGACGCCGTCTTCGCCGGCGCGCGAGTCGATGACGCGGTCATTGTCGATCTGGCAGAAGGGGCAGCGCATGGGTAGTAGTATACTGTACGAGCGAGTATCGGGCGAGCAGGGGAAGTGTTCAGGGTTCAGCGGCGAGGAAGTTGAAAGCCTGAGAGCGGAAAGCGTGCAATAAGAATAGCTTCGCCGACCCGCGCTTGCGATTTAGCTTCTATCGTCCATTGGTCATTCGGTTTTGCTTCGCGCTTGACACGTTGTCCCTTATACTTCGTACTTCCCTGATCCCCGACCCCTGATCCCCAACCCCTATGAATTGTCCTCAGTGTGCGACCGCAATTCCCTCCGGTGCCGCGTTCTGTCCCAAGTGCGGATCGCGCGTGGCCGATGCTAGCTTTGCTGCGGAAGCGACCGCCGCAAAACCGGCAGCCCCGCAGTCGGCGGCACATGCCACGCTGGCCGCCCAGGCCGAAGCTGCTCCGCGCCGCGGCGGAGTACGCGATGCCCCCGAAGAAGAGTTGTGGGTCGGCGGCTACTCGCCCAAGGCGATGTACGGATCTTGGCTCGGAGCAATCGTCTTGACCGTGGCGGGGGTCATTGCAGTGGTGATGTTTCCGCATCCCTGGGGTTGGATGGCATTCGGGATCGGTGCAGCGGCAATTTGGCTAGGGCTGATCCTGACGTTTCTCATCCGCAAAGTCGGTGTTCGCTATCGCTTGACCACGCAGCGGTTTTTTCACGAGCGCGGTATCCTGCGACGCATCACCGATCGGGTCGAAGTGATCGACATCGACGATGTGCGTTTCGAGCAAGGCATCGTCGAACGCATGTTGGGGGTCGGGTCGATCTTGATCAGTTCCAAAGACCGCTCGACGCCGCAACTACTGCTCTCGGGCATCGACAACGTGAAAGAGGTGGCGGACATTGTGGACAAAGCCCGTCGGGTCGAACGCCAGCGTCGTGGGATCATTATCGATACGGTTTAAGGCCGGTTTTTGTAGGAGCGGCTTCATCTCGTTCCCCACGATTCCCCGTGGGAATGTGCTTTCCGGTCGCTCCGCGGCCACAACCCGGCTAGTAGCGACATTCGTTGCGTATTGGCTGACGCGGAGCGTCCAAAACAGACGTTCCCACGCAGAGCGTGGGAACGAGGATATACCTATTCGCCGTCGGTTTCGGTAACATTCTCAGTCGTACCAATCGGGCTACTGTTTGTCGCCGCACTGGCTTTCGCCGCGCCGTTGGCGGAAGGATTTTCCCCCAGCGTCCAATCGCGGCGTTGTCGCGAGCTGGGAATATTCATCGCCTTGCGATACTTGGTCACCGTGCGGCGGGCGACAGTCAGACCATGCTTGGCCAACTCTTTGACCAAGTCGTCGTCGCTCCAAGGCTCGCGTTTGTCTTCGCCATCCACGATTCCCTGTAGCTGCAACCGCACCGCGTCCCAAGCCACTTCGTCGCCATCGGCGCTGACGGTGCCGCCGACGAAGAATCGCTTCAGTGGAAAAATGCCGCGAGGCGTTTGCACCCATTTGTCGTCGACCGCGCGACTAACCGTAGTCACGTGTACGCCGACCTTATCGGCAATCTGCTGCATCTTCAGCGGCTCGATAGCTTCCGGCCCCTTGTTCAAAAACTCGAACTGATGATCGACAATCGCTTGCGCGACTTTGGTCAGGGTATTGCGGCGCTGCTCGATCGATTCGATCAGCCATTGGGCCGAATTGAGTTTGCGCTTGATGTACTCTTTCGTCTCGGCCGTCGTATCGGTGTTCTTGAACAGGTCGCGATAGTACCGGCTGATGTACAGGCTCGGCGTTTGTCCATCTTCCAAGCGAATGCGATACCCGTCTTCCGAAGGTTCGACGAACACGTCGGGCGTCACGTTCGGAACGGTCGCGCTGTTGTACTCGGCCCCCGGCTTGGGATTGAGCTTGCGCATCTCGTGCCAGGCTTCGTTAATCAAGTCGATCGAATAGCCGGTACGGCGTTCGATGATCGGCAGCCGATTGTTTTCCAAATCTTGCAGATGATCCGAAATCAGCGTCCGCAGTTGTTCGTAATAAGGCTGACCCACGACGAGTTGCAAGAGCAAGCATTCTCGCAAATCGCG
>JAYTAU010000430.1:0-3720 GCA_043737375.1 Planctomycetia bacterium | reverse complement strand
ACTGCTCACGGCATTGGTCACACTCGGTTTGGCCGCATATTTGATTTATCACTTTCCCGGCGCGGGGCAAGAGTTCGCCGTTTCGGATCGACCCTGGTTGGGTAGTGCCGGTTCGGCCGTCAACATTCACTTCAGCCTGGGGCTCGACGGCCTTGGGCTATGGTTGTTTGGGCTCTCGGCACTGCTCACCGTAACGTCGATTTTGGTCAGTTGGGAAGCGATTACCGATCGTCGCGGCGGATTCTTCGGGCTGTTATTGTTACTCGAAACCGGCATGTTAGGCGTGTTCTCCGCTCGCGACATCATTCTGTTTTATGTGTTCTTCGAGTTTACGTTGATTCCGCTGTTCTTTTTGATCGGTATTTGGGGAAGTGAAGAACGGCGATATGCCGCAGTGAAGTTTTTCGTGTTTACGCTGGCCGGCAGCCTGTTGACGTTTTTGGGATTGCTGGCAATTGTGCTCTGGAATTACACCCAGACCAAAACGCTGACGTTCATGATTCCCGAATTGACCGCCTCGCTGCAACAGTTTCCGATTGCGACCAATCTGCAGTTGTGGATTTTCATCGCGCTGTTTGCGGGCTTCGCGATCAAAGTCCCGCTGTTCCCACTGCATACTTGGTTGCCGCTGGCGCATACGCAAGCGCCGACCGCGGGCAGCGTGATCTTGGCCGGCATTCTGTTGAAGATCGGCACCTACGGGTTTTTGCGTTTCAGCTTGCCGATGCTGCCCGACGCTTCGGCCGTGTGTACGCCGTGGATTTTGTGGCTTTCGGTCGCGGGAATTTTGTACGGAGCGTTAGTCGCCTTGGCACAAAGCGATATCAAGCGGCTGATTGCCTATTCCAGCGTCAGCCATCTGGGGTTTTGCATGTTGGGCATCTTCGCGCTGACCACTTTGGGCATGCAAGGCGGCACGCTGCAAATGATCAATCATGGGCTCTCGACCGGCGGACTGTTCGCATGTGTCGGCATGTTGTACGAGCGTTATCACACGCGGCAAATTTCGGACTACGGCGGCATCGCACGGCGACTCCCCGTGTTGTCGTTTTTTATGCTGGTGTTTACGTTTTCGAGTATCGGCCTGCCGGGATTGAACGGTTTTGCCGGCGAGTTTTTGCTGTTGGCCGGAATCTTCCAACGCGCTTGGAGCGAGTCGCCCAGCGGGCTAGGGTCCGAACTGATGTGGATCGCCGTGCTCTCGGTGCTGGGTGTCGTGTTGGGAGCCTGGTACATGTTGTACCTGATTCAGCGAGTGTTTTTTGGTCCGCTGAAAGAGCCTGTGGTGCATAACGGAATTCATGGCGTCGGTGTTCACGGAGTTGCTGCTCACGGCGTCGGTGATCATGCAGTCGGTACACATACGGCTGACGATCATGGAAGCGTTGCGCATGGGCATGAGGATCATGGGCATGAGGATCATGGGCATAAGGGTCATGGGCATAAGGGTCACGGGCATGAGGATCATGCACATGGCGCTCTGCCCCCGCTGCCGCCGGGAGTGCCCGATCTCAATCTGCGAGAGATACTGGCCTTGGCTCCGCTCGTGGTATTTATCGTTTGGATTGGTCTGCACCCCGGTTACTTCTTGAAGACGATCGCGCCGGCCGTCGACCCGATCGCACCGCCGGTGGCGCAGCGGTTGTATCAAATTTACGGTGACCCAATCGATCGCCAAACCGCTCCGCCGGAGCATCATCCCGTTCATGCCCGGGCCTTTCCGGATAATGACTTACCTGTCGTCGCCGTCGATGACACACTGCAAACTCCAATCGATTCTCAACCTAGTGCTGCCGCCGTGCCGATTGCTAACCGACAAGAATCCGCAGAAAGGCGCGGCCGATGAGTAGTATGACTTCCAATATTACGCTGCAAGCCCTGGTGCCGGAAATCATTCTGCTGGCCTGGGGTACGTTGATTTACCTGGCCGGCGCGTTTGTTCCCGGCAAATTCAAACCGGGCGTGTTGGCCTTATTTGGCTTGGCGATTGCCGCCGTCGCGATGTTCGCCCAGGACGATTCGCTGCGCATGTTCACGGCGGGCTCCGAATCTGCGACACAGGCTTGGAACACGGGCTCAATCACCGTCGATCGGTTCGGGCACACCGTGCGTTGGTTTATTTTGCTCGCCGGCGCACTGCTGATTATCCTATCGGATCGCCCGGCGAACGATCCGCAAGGGCCGGAGTACGTCGGCTCGTTGGTGCTGATTTTGGCTGGGCTGATGTTGTCCGCCACGGCCAATGAGTTGGTGATGCTGTTTGTCGGACTCGAACTCGTTTCGATTCCGACGTATGTCATGTTGTATGTCGGTCGTCGCGGGGCCGAGGCTCAAGAGGCCACGACCAAGTACTTTTTCTTAAGCATTCTGTCGTCGGCCGTTTTGCTCTACGGTTTCAGTTTTCTGTACGGAGTCGGTGGATCGACGCGCTTGGCCGATATTGCCGTAGCTTTGCAACAACAACTCAGTACGACCGGTACGGTCAGCGCGTTGGCTTCGATCGGAATACTGTTGGTGTTCGCCGGGTTGGGTTTCCGCATGACCGCCGTGCCGTTTCACTTTTACGCGCCGGATGTTTATCAAGGTGCCGGAAATGCCAACGCCGGTCTGCTGTCCACGTTGCCCAAGATTGCCGGGTTGGTCGTATTGGTGCGAATTTTGGTGGGTCACATGCCGGGGCTCGAGGCATTGGGTTGGAAGACCGCGCTGGTCGTGGCGGTGATGACCATGACCTTGGGCAACGTGGTCGCGCTATGGCAAAACAACATTCGTCGGCTGCTGGCCTATTCGTCGATTGCGCATGGCGGCTATATGTTGATCGGCTTGGCGGTCGGCCTGGCGCAAAGCATTCAATCCCCCGCGGCCGGCGTGAACGAAGTCCTGGCCATCAATGGAGTCGGTACGTCGCTGTTTTATTTGGCGACCTATGTGCTGGCGACGCTGGGTACGTTCGCCGCGCTCGCATACCTTGAATCGACCGGCTGCCGAGCAACGTTGGTCGACGACCTAGCGGGACTGGGCCGGCGGATGCCGCTGGTCGCCGTGGCATTGGCAATCTTCATGTTCAGCCTGGCGGGCATTCCGCCATTGGCCGGCTTTTGGGGAAAGTTCACATTGATGACCGGCGCGCTGGATGTCGGTGCCCCGATGACCGCCGAGCAAACCGATCTGCAAAAGTGGTTCATCGCGCTAGCGATCATTACCATGTTGAACGCAGCGGCGGCGGCCGCGTACTATTTGCGATTGGTGGCGGTGATGTACTTTCGCGAAGCAGAAAAAGCCGGCCTTAGCGAAGCACCTTCCGAGACCACATTTTACGCCGAACGCCAAGCAACCGAAGCTCCCATAGGTAATTCGATGCCGGGCAGGGCCGGCCCGCTGTTGGCGACGCTGATCTGCACAGTGCTGGTAATCGCAGCGGGCATTTTTCCCAACCCGATGATGGAAGCTGCCGAAGCGGCAGGCATCGCAGCCGGTCAGCGGTCCGCTGATGTGCCGCTTCAAGCCGATCAGCCGAACGAACTGCCGGCAATTAATTTTACCGCGGAGACGCGGAGCAAGTAAGCAGGCTGCCGGGAATGGACGGGAGTAAACGCGAATCAGACAATTGCCGATTTGCTTTTATACAGGTTCATTCACGGTAAGAATTGCTTCAAGCGGCTAAATGATCGCTGCTAATTTGGAGACTTCGTGACTTGGCGCGCTGCTTCCTTCTCAGCG
>JAYTAU010000429.1:0-3736 GCA_043737375.1 Planctomycetia bacterium | reverse complement strand
CCGAACCAATCGCCCGTACAACCGATGATCGACACGACGCAGCGCGGGTCGCCGGCAGCGGCCGCACCTTTGCCGTCGCGCAAGGCTTGGTAGTAGCGATTGAAGCCCGCGGCGTATTCGATTCGCGGGGCAACGCTGCGATGATCGACATACAGGTGCCGAAAGTAATGCGGAATTTCAGCGCTGAACACATCGCGCGTCGCTTCCAACGTGGCCTGCGACAGCGCCGGCAATACCGGGTTGCCGAACCCGCCGGGCGTGGTTACGCCTTCGCAGGTCAGGCCCGCGTTCTTGAGTATCTTGAGCGAGTAGGCCAGGTAGTCGGCCATGAAGTCGACCGACTTGCCGGCCGTGAAGCCCCAATTTTCCATGTTCTTGTCGGTGCGATCGGGATATGGTCGGCCCGTCTTGGTATCAATGCCCCAGGTGTGCGTCATCATCTCGGGATGTATATCCCAGTCGGGCATCATCAGCGTGCGCACCAGATCGAGGCTCGCTTCGAGCTGCTTGCGCGTCCAGCCCGGCATCTCGCGATCGACCCAGCCGACACAGGCCGGATACGGCACGATGCTGTACTTTCCTTTTACCCCGGTCGTATGACACCATTCGCCGAACTTGCGGACGAACGCATCGGGAATTTCGCGCGGCAGCTTACGCCAGTCTTGTTTGAACTCGTTGGGCCGCGCTTCGGCGAATTGCGGAATGCAAAAATGCGCCAAGTTCACCAGGCAGGTCGAGTCGTCGATGATCAAGCTCACCGGCACGCGCCCGGCAGGATTAAGTACTTCGATACCGGCCGGCCGCGCCGGTCGATCGCCTGGCTCTTGCGCAAAAAGTTGCGGCGAGCTTAGCGCGGTGGTCAGTCCGAGGGCCGATGTCTGAAGAAAATGGCGGCGATTGAGCATGAAGAGATCAGTTGTCAGGGGGGCAGGAATCAGGGGGAAATGATCCGGGTGCAATTGGAAAGCGTGAATGGAGATGGGACATGAACTTGGACCGTTTAGGGGCGAACGAAAAATAACTTCCTCACAAAATCCTCTCCCTCTGGGAGAGGGTGGGTGAGGGTTGGAAATATCGGGAAGTTATTTTTCGTCCGCCCCTTAGCCGCTCTCGGCACGAGAACGAAGTATTGCAAACAACGAAGTTCAAACAATTGGCATCTGCTGAGCGGCGAGGCTAACCGCCCAGCCGTGCATTATAACTCCAACCTGTACAGAATCGTAGCAACTGCGTTGAGTGCCGCGTATACTGGCGGCGATTGGGCGGTTCACCACACAATCCACAACACCCATCCTGAATCATACTTTTCGTACAACAAGGATTTGCTATGTTTCGCTGTATGCTGACGATACTTTTGCTGTCGGTTACTGCGTACGCCTCGGCAGGCGAAATCAAATTTCGCACGGAGGAGATTGACAACAAACTAGGCGTCGGTTACGCCGTCGCGCTGGTCGATGTGAATGGTGACAAAAAACTCGACATCGTCGTGGTCGATACCACGCGCGTCGTCTGGTACGAAAACCCAAGTTGGCAGCGGCGCACCATCATCGAAGACCAAACCAAAAAAGACAATGTCTGCATCGCGCCGTACGATATTGACGGCGACGGTCAGATCGACTTCGCCTTGGGTGCCGACTGGCGGCCGTTCGACACCAGCACCGGCGGTACGATTCAATGGCTCCGGCGAGGCAAGACGCTCGACGAAAAATGGACCGTCATTCCGATCGGGACCGAGCCGACCGTGCATCGCATTCGCTGGGCCGATTTCGACGGCGACGGTCGGGCCGAGCTGATTGTTTCGCCCCTGATGGGCCGCGGCACGACGAAGCCCGAGTATGCCGAGCGCGGCGTGCGCACGTTGCGCTACCCGATTCCCAAAGAGCCGACGACGGATAAGTGGGAAGCGGAAGTGATCAATGACGACGTGCATGTTTCGCATAACGTGTGGCCGACTGCGGACATCACGAAGAACGGAAAGATGGCATTGTTGATCGCTAGCTTCGAAGGAATTAGCCTGCTCGAACGATCGGGTCTTCACGGTGCAAAGACCGGTGATGCAAGTCAATCAGCACCGGGAGACTGGAAGCGCACGCTAATCGGTGCCGGCAATCAACAGGCCAAGCCCAATCGCGGCGCGAGCGAAATCAAGTCCGGTCGATTTTCCGGCGGACATGACTACTTGGCGACGATCGAGCCTTGGCACGGTTTTCAGGTCGTAACCTACACCCGGCCGAAAGCCGGCGAGACACTATGGCAACGCAAGCTGCTGGACGATGAATTGTCCTGGGGGCACGGCGTCTGGTGTGCGAACTTGGATGACGATGCCGACGAAGAACTGATCATCGGAATTCGCGATAACAAGGATGCCGCGAATCGATTCGGGGTGAGGATTTATGACCCCAGCGTAAAAACACCGAAGCAACAAACATCTGGCCCGATCGAAGTTGATTGGGCCAGGCAGATCGTCGACCCGGGCGGAGTGGCGGTGGAAGACCTGGCGGCGGCCGACCTCAACGGCGACGGACGAGTCGACATCGTCGCCGCCGGCCGCTCGACCAAGAACGTGCGGATCTATTGGAATGAGGGGAAGCCGCGTTGAAGGGGTGGGTTGGCGTGCTAAAATTAGATCGGCTTTCCGGCCAAAGCTTTTGATACTTCACAATCTCGCTATGAGAACATCATGTACGCGCTTCCTCCCGATATTGACCAATATGTTCAAGACAAAATCACCAACGGCGAATTCGCATCACGTGAGGAGTTTGTCGTAAAAGCCGCGAGACTTTACCGTGACATGGACGAACGGCACCGGCGGCTGAAAGCAGAAATTCAAATTGGTATCGACCAAGCGGATGCAGGCGAGGTCGAAGACATGGATATGGAAAATATTATAGCGGAACTTCGGGCAGAACTGACTGCGGATGGACAGCCTCGCTAATGGCACGAGCACGTCGTTCGATGGCGGCAAGGCGAGACTTCGAAGAAATTGGTCGGTATGTGGCCGCCGAAAGCCACAGTTTTGCAGTCGCTGAAAAACTTCTGAAATCCCTTAATATACGTTGCGAGCGTTACGCGATACGACCTTTGATGGGCGAGGTATGTCCTGAACTAGGAATCGACGTTCGTCGGTTTGTATTCCGCAATTATCTCGTTTTCTATCGGCCGTTTGTCGGCGGAATTGAAATTCTAAGAGTGCTGCATGCGAGTCGTGATTTGGATTCCGTCTGGCGGGAATCGGTCGAGTAGTGTGGCGTCTCCGCTGATTGTCCTAACATAACTTTGCCCGCATGGTGCCACCGGCTCTGCCAGTGTTTTGCGGGCCGATAATATTTAGGTCGGCTCAGTTTTTACTTCGTCTTTCGATCCGCCTGCTCCTTTGCCTGTTGGGCTTTGTCGGTTACTCCGCCAAAATGCCCGCCGGATCGTCCTTGAAAGCGTCGCGGCAACCGCTGCAGCAGACGTAGTACGTTTGCCCTTGGTAATCGACGGCGATCGTGCCCGCTCCGCCGGTGACCACGCACTCGGGTCCCGTCGCGCCCGTGGCGAACTGGCTTCCGCGTCGCGTCGAGCCGACTTCCGCCAGCCGCGCATATTGCAGTTTCTTTTCTGTTCCGTCGCCCGCGCCGGCGTTGGCCTGCCGTTCGTAGAGCACGATCAGCCGATCTCCCTTGGCCGTGGTGCGAATCGTGATGCGCGCGGGCCGGTCGTCGGCAATCGCGGCGGCATCAGCTTTTTTCGC
>JAYTAU010000428.1:0-1381 GCA_043737375.1 Planctomycetia bacterium | reverse complement strand
TCGCGGCTTTACAAACAGCAATCAACATTTTATGACTTCAACAATTCGCGTTCATTCGTATCCATTCGCGGCCAACACTTTTGCCTTCTTCCCTCAGTGTCCTCCGTGACTCTGTGGTTCAATCAATCGAACTAGAAACGAGCGCATGAAAACTCTTCCGCCGCGTAGTAAAGTCAAGCCGACCGACTGCTGGGATCTGTCGAGCCTCTACAAGTCCGACGCCGATTGGGAGCGCAACTTCAAGCAGTGGGAAGCGGCGATCGCCGGCTACTCCAAATTCGCCGGCACGCTGTCGACCGGCGCGCCGCAGTTGGCCGATTGCCTGGAGTTCGATCTCGAAATCGATCGCGATGGCGAGCGGCTCTCGAATTACGCGTTTCTTAAAACGGCCGAGGACGTCAGCAACAGCGACTATCAAGACATGATGGGCCGCTACCGGCATGTCGCCAGTCAGGCCGGGCAGTTGGCTAGTTTTATTCGACCCGAGATCATGGCCATTCCGGCGGCCAAGATGAAAAAGTTTTTGGCCGACGAACGTTTGCAGCCGCATCGACTCTCGCTCGAACGCATTTTGCGCTACAAGCCTCACACGCTCAGCGAGGGCGAAGAGAAGCTGTTGGCCATGCAGGCGCAAATGTCCGAGACCGCGAATTTGGTTTTCAGGCAGCTCAACGACAGCGACCTGAAGTTTGGCCACATCAAAGACGACCGCGGCAAAAAGGCCGAGCTCAGCACGTCATCGTTTTCGCTGTTCTTGCATTCGCCGAAGCGCAGCGTTCGCAAGGCGGCGTTTCATCAATATTACGAAGAGTACGCAGCGCACGAGAACACGTTGGCGGCGACGCTGGCCGGCTCGATCCAACGCGACGTGTACTATGCCAAAGCACGCGGCTTCGAAAGCGCGCGGGCCGGCGCGCTGTTCGGCGATAACGTGCCGGCCAGTGTGTACGACAATCTTATCGCCAGCGTGCATCGACACCTGCCGGCGCTGTATCGCTACTTCGACGTGCGCCGCCGCAAAATGAAACTGGCCGACATTCATCAGTACGATACCTATGTGCCGATTCTCAGCGAGCAAGACAGTCGCACTCCCTGGCCACAAGCGGTCAAGTCGATCATCACCGCTTTGCAACCGCTGGGCAGCGACTATTGCGGCGTGCTGCAGAAGGGACTGAGCAACGGCTGGTGCGATCGCTATCCGAACAAGGGCAAGCAAAGCGGCGCGTTCAGCAGCGGCACGTTTAAGAGCGACCCGTTCATTTTGATGAACTATCAGCCCGACGTGCTGGACCATGTGTTTACGTTGGCCCATGAGGCGGGCCATTCGATGCACACGTATCTGTCGGCCCGTAATCAGCCGTTTCAGTATTACAACTACACG
>JAYTAU010000427.1:0-3742 GCA_043737375.1 Planctomycetia bacterium | reverse complement strand
CCATCCGGCATTCTGGCTATTGGGCCTGGGTCTCGAAGCCACGTTTGTGACCTTATTGGCCGGAAATCGGCGTTTTCAAAAGTACGTCGATGCGCTGCGCAGCGGTCTGCCGACCGGCAGTCTCGAAGAACAACGTCAGGCACTGGTTCGCCGGCTCGATCCGCCGCTACGAGCGAGGCTGCGAGCGCTCGAGGTCAAACGCGAACGGGCAATCAAACTCTATCAAGACGCCCGTGCCGACGAGCCGGTGATCGACAACAGTCGCGACGCGCTGACGGCGTTGGAATGGCTATATTTGAAACTGCTGTTGGCGCGCAATAATTTGATCGAGCATGAAGAAATGAGTGCCGACGAAAGCGTGGCGCGACAACTTCGCGACCTAGAAAAACAGCTCAACGATTTACAACTGCCGCCGTCGCTGCGCGAGTCGAAATCAGCCACCCTGACGATTCTACGAAAACGTATCGAAAATCAGAAACGTCGCGCCGGCACGCTGGAAGAAATCGATAGCGATCTGGCGCGGATCGAAGCGCAGTTCGATTTGGCAGTGGATAACGCCACGCTGCAAGAACAGCCCCAAGCGTTCTCGACCAATATCAAGTTGGCCAGCCATTTGTTGGAAGACGACCTGTGGGGCGAGAACCAACCGGCGATTGATGCCTTGGATGAGGACTTTCGGCAGAAGCAACGAGCTGTGCAATAATTTTCCTTGCTTAAGCCGGGTGCCATGCTCACTGCTTTGCGTGGGCATGCCGAAGGACTTTGGGTTCTATTCACGGATGTAATCTACGCCGATTTTCATGCCCACTCAGGGCAGTGGGCATGGCACCCAGTCCGATTCCTTACCTCGTCGCCGCTCACCCCTCGTCCCTTGTCTATGCTATGCTGTCGCAAAACACGGGCACCCGACGTCCAACCTTTGTCAACTTTGAGCCCTCCGAATCCTACCATCGATCCCGACAAGCAGCGCGCCTTTGCCACGGAGGTTGTGGTCACGCTGCGCGCCGCCGGATACGAAGCGTATTGGGCCGGCGGCTGTGTGCGCGATCAATTGCTCGGCCGAACTCCGCACGACTACGATATCGCCACGGATGCGCGACCCGAACAAATTCAGCACGTCTTCAGTCGCCGCAAGACACTGGCCATCGGTGCGGCGTTCGGCGTGATCACGGTGCTCGGTTCGCGCGGCGCCGGCCAGATCGAAGTCGCGACCTTTCGCCAAGACTTGGGCTACAGCGACGGCAGGCGTCCGGACTCGGTGCGCTACAGCTCGGCGCGCGAGGACGCCGCGCGGCGCGATTTCACGATCAACGGCATGTTTTACGATCCTGTCGCCGAACAGGTCATCGACTATGTCGGCGGACAGGACGATTTACACCGCCGACAAATTCGCTCAATCGGTAGCTCGCAAGCCCGCTTCGAAGAAGACAAGCTCCGGTTATTGCGCGCCGTGCGGTTCGCGGCCGTGTTGGATTTTTCGCTCGATTCGGCAACGACCGAGGCAATCGCTCGCATGGCCGAGCAAATTCAAGTCGTCAGCGCCGAGCGCATCGCCGCCGAAATGCGTACCATGCTGGTACGCAGCGGGCGCGAGAGGGCGTTGCAATTGCTCAGCGATGTCGGTTTATTGCCGATCGTATTGCCAGAAGCGGCCAAGGCATTGGCCGCGAGTGAGACAGGCTGCGAATTGTTTCGTATCAAGTCGCTACTGGCAGCTTTGGATTCGCCCTCGTTTTCGTTGTCGCTGGCCGTCGTGTTGAGCGCGGTGCCCGATGTGAACCGCGCATTGACATTGCATGTCGGCGCGCGCTGGAAATTATCGAACAAAGAGATCGAACAAACCGCCTGGCTGATCGAACATCGAGATACGTTGTGGAACGCCCAAACTATTCCTTGGTCGCAATTGCAGCCGGTGCTGATCGACGAGAGCGCGCATGAACTGTTGACTTGGCATAAGGCGGTCGCTGCCAACGACGGTCGTGATCATGCGTCGTTGCAATGGTGTCGCGAACGACTGGCCTGGCCGCGCGAACAGCTCGACCCGGCGCCATTGATAACAGGCGCAGATCTGATCGGCGAAGGCATTCCGCGTGGGCGAGTCTATGCCGAAATCCTGAATTGGGTGCGAAGCTTGCAGCTCGACGGCGAACTGATGACATCTAAACAAGCCATGGACTTCGTACGGGACGCGTATCCCTGACCGCGAGTTTGGCGCCCGCGCTGAGTAACCCGGCTCGGTCGAGCCGGAACCACGAGCGGATAACAAAGTTTATAACGCAATGCCTTGTAAAGCCGCGACCAGTGGTCGCGTTCAGCGCTGAGAATTCGCTCCAGGCGCGACCACTGGTCGCGGCTTTCCAATACGCTCTTGTATCTACGCCGCCGAAAGTGATGTCGACGATTGCTCGCACACTGGACAGTCTGGCCCGTGGGTTCTACGATCTTCGTGTAGCGCGTGTATATTTTTTGGCGAATGTTTCTCGGAGTACCTCGGATGGAATTGGATTACCTGGCCTTGGTGTTGCGACTAATGCACATTTTGGCGGCGGTAACGGCCGTCGGCGGCAGTATATTCATCCGCTTTGCGCTGTTGCCCAGCTTGGATACGCTCGGTGCCGATCAGCGTAAGGCTTTGCACGACGCGGTGCGTGCCCGCTGGTCGCGGCTGATTCAGATTTCGATCTTGTTTTTGCTGGTCAGCGGAGTCTGGAATTTTTTGTTATTCAACGGCGTGACAAAGACACCCGGCTGGGAAGCCTGGCGATTGAAGTACCACACGCTATATCAAGCGCTGTTCGGCACGAAGTTTTTGCTGGCTTCGGGGATCTTCGCGCTCGCCAGCATTTTGTCAGGTCGCAGTCCCGGCACGCAAAAAATGCGCGATAATGCCCGCTTCTGGTTGAATGTGAATTTGACGCTCGCGATCGCCGTAGTGATCATTTCCGGCGTGATGCGATTGACGCATGTCGGGCCCTCGCTGATCACCGCTGATGCGCCGGCAAATCGGACGAACGATCTTCAACCGAAAACGGGGGGCTAGCTAGGTTTTTTTGTTTTCTCGTTCCCACGGTCTCCGTGGGAACGTACTTCCAGCCGCTCCGCGGCAATTGCGTTGCTCGTTGACATAACCCAACATTAGGGACGCGGAGCGTCCGATGCAGCATTCCCACGCAGAGCGTGGGAACGAGGAGATACAAAGCCGATCATGGATACCAAAGCAAAAAAGCGCATCGAAGTATTGACTCCCAAACTGCAAAAGTTGCGCATGCAACTGGCCGGCGCCAAGAAGCAGATCGACGACCCCGAAGATGTCCGCCGGCTCGAGGCCGAAGTACTTGCGGTCGAAGAGGAGTTGAAGAAGTTGCGGGCGTCGTGAGGGGCGGGGCGAGCAGCGAGGGATGAGCAGCGAGTGAACACAGCCTCGTCAGCCTCGTTCCCGCGCTCCGCGTGGGAACGTTTCTCGGCCGCTCCGCGGTCATTTAATCGGCGGCAAGCGAACAGCGCCTGAGTGCCTTTAATTGACGTAAATTCTGACTAAACCTCAAGCAATCAGCACAGGACGCGGAGCGTCCGAAAGCGCATTCCCACGGAGACCGTGGGAACGAGAAATGAGGGATGAGCAGCGAGAAAAGCAACATTCGATGCTTAGTTTCTTCGGCTATACCGCCAGTCCCATCCGTTGCATTAACACCTGCAAATCTTTCCAAACATCGGCTTTCGCCGCCGGGTTGCGCAATAAATA
>JAYTAU010000426.1:0-3747 GCA_043737375.1 Planctomycetia bacterium | reverse complement strand
AAGTTGCAGTCCGAAAATGAACCGCGGTTTGTTAGTAAATTTCAGTTGTTTAGCATCAAGGTGGGACTCGGAGGCAGCACAGCACCAAAGGTGCGATTCAGTCGCAGCCCAGGGCAACACCCTGGGTTACCATGCCCGCGATAAACAAGCCCTGAAAGGGCGACTCAATGCCTCATAGCCCCGGCATGCGAGCAAGTATATGTAAGTCGCCCTTTCAGGGCTGCGCTTTGCGTACGTAACACCTGAGACCCAGGGCGTTGCCCTGGGCTGAGGCTAGTTCGCCCCTGCGGGGCTTAAACATTAATGCCTACCACGCTTAGCCAATTCAATCAGAACGATGCCGCTAGCGTGGTGACTATCCAGTTTAACCCGGCCATAGCTTTGTCCAAACGGGTATTCGCGGGCGAACTCCCCATTCTTTCTCATTTTACCTAACCAGAAAAGCTGCCTCAGTCTGTTTCTTACTCAAGATCGTTACAACCGATACCCGATAACTGACAACGAGCGTTAGCACGATGACGCTGTGTGCGACTTGAACTCGTCAGCTCCTGGCTTGGCCAGGAGGCAAGGCAGTCGGTCGGGCTTGCAGTGAATATTTGAAATTCCAGCGACATTCCTCGTTGTCCTCCGGCAAAGTCGGGGGCTGAACAACGCAGAGCGTGGGATTAAAGACCGGCGAAGTGGCTCAGGGGTTCGTTCTTCGCGATTGAAATCAAGGACGACGAAATGACTGTCAATAAACCCATTTTGCGACCAAGACCGCGTTCGGTCGGTGCAACTGCGCCTGCGACTCCGCTCGCTTATCAGCCCGTGAGTCTACCCGCGCCGCCGCCCGATGAAGTCTTGCTCGTGCCCGTGCTGGCGCGCATTTCATTGGTTTCGGTCGAGTCGGCGGCTTCGACCACAGCGCCGCGACTAATTTGGAAGCCCAAGGTCGATTGGTCGGCGATGACCGGCTGGCGTCCTTCGCCTCGCTTGATTGCCGGTAGCCTAGTCGGGCTGGTGATTCTGCTGTTGGTCATTATCTATCGCGGGCGTGACCGCAACGGCACGACCGTAACCGACGAGCCGTCGCAGAACATCGCACACGGCGACCACGAACCCCATGCAGCCGACTCGATTAAGTTGGCCGGCAAAGAACACGGCAACGCGCTGAAATCGTACACCCAGTCGAACGCCGCGGCCCGACCGACCGAGATCAAGAAGCCAGGCGGTCTCGATACGCGAACCGAGCTGCAGGTCAAAGCGCCGGACCCGAAAATGCAAGGCATCTATTACCCCAAAACACCGTATGATTTGCCGATCGGCATCGTGCCGGATTTTGCACCGAGTGCAAGCGGCTTGGTTCGCGATACTTCCGCGGCACCGGCCATGAGCGCGGGCATTCGCACCGCGACCCGCGAGGTACGACCGTCGCCTGCGAACGACATGCGATCTGCAAATCCCCCCGTAGCAACCTTCGATGGCGTTATCACCCAACCCCCAGCAAACAACCATGAGCGCAATCGACCGGGCCTTTATTAAAGCCTACGGAAACGACGAACTGATCGATGCGTTACCGCCGGTTCCACAGGGATCGAACGGTCGCGATCGTCCGTCCGGCAAGCCGATCGACAAGCCGGTTGTCAAGGCTCTCGCTCAAACAAGCGCGCCGGCTCAATCGGCCATGCCAAAGGTCGAGAGCGCACTTCCGCCTCCGATGACCTTGGGCGCGCCGAGCGGCGCATCGTCAACGCGAGCGACCAATCGACGGGTTGCCCGGACCTCCACCGCCGCGTCGCCGACACCCCTGACTTTGACCTCGTCGCCTTCAATCCATCCGGAAGTCGCAGCGCCAATGGTCAACCCGTTGGGGGGCATCGTGAATCGGCCGGCAACCGTCGCGGGGCAACGGACGGAAGAATCGCGGCGGATGCCCAAGCCGCTTTCGGCGACCAGCGTGGTTCCGACGCCGCATGCCAGTTTTTCTGCGCCGAATTCGAGTATGTCGCAACCGACGGCGCCGTCGAAGGTACAGCCCGAAGCGTTGCAGGCCAACATTGCCAAGTACGCTGCTGACAGCCGTTGGCGGGTCGATGCGAAGCATCACGAACAACAATTGATTACGGCTCCGAATCTCAAGACATCGTTGGCGGCTTTCGAAGTCGATCAGTTTGCTTGGCCCAGTGCACACGCGGCGATCAACAATCTGGCCGCCGACGAACCGGACCAATTGGCCCGTCAGCTTTCGCAACAGGCCAAACAGGGGGTCAAAGTGATCGCGGTCGTCGCCGCACTTTCGGGCGACGGTTGTACCACGATCTCGCAATGTTTAGCGCAATGTGCCGGTCGCGCGGGTTTGCGAACGGTGCTGGTCGACGGAAACTTCGCTCGACCGTCGCTGGCCGAGAGTTTTGGATTGGGCATTGACGAAGGGTTCGAAGCGGTACTGGCCGGTCAATCGCAAGTCTGCGACGTGTTGGTCGAGTCGATCGACGATCAATTTACGGTGTTGCCGCTGAAGTGCGCGGTAAATGCCGAGCTTCTGCAGAGCAGCCAGCCCTTGCAAGCGGCCGCGATGCGGACCTTGCGCGATGATTTCGATTTGGTCTTGATCGATATCGGTGCCGAAATGTTCACCACGCTCGATTTCGACGGACATGCACAACGCCTGTTGCTGCCGAACATTGATGCGGCGATTGTCGTCCGCGATGGGCGCACCAGCAATCGAACCGTCAACGCACTTTGCCACCGGCTAAGCGAGCAGCAAATCAAGCCGCTAGGCGTGATCGAAAACCGCTGTGCATAACCGGGTAGCATTACCCGAAGCGTCAGCGAGGGGCGATCGCAGGTTGCAGGATTTCCTCGCTTACGCGTCGGGTTAGGATACGTCTCATGTACGAATCGTACTGGCAACTCGATCACAAGCCGTTCGAGAATCACTCGGACCCGCGGTTCTATTACCCGGGCGAGAGCCATCAGGGCGCCCTGCTCAAGTTGCGCTACGCGATCGAAAATCGTCGCGGCGGCGCGGTGTTATCGGGCGGATCGGGTACGGGCAAAACGCTTTTGATCGATGTACTCAGGCGACAAATGGCCGACGCGGTCGGGGCCTTCGTACGGATTGTTTTTCCACAGATGTCTCCCGGCGAGTTGCTGGCGTATCTGGCCGATGAGTTGACAAGTGCGCCGGATAGCAGTGCTTCGCGAGGGGTTGTCAGTCTCGATCAATCGGTGCGGCGGGTGCAAATCGCTTTGCAAGGTTTCTCTGCCCGCAACCAACATGCGGTGATTGTGATCGACGAAGCCCATTTGATTGATGACGCGAGAACCTTCGAGACTCTGCGGCTGCTGCTGAACTTCGACTTTGACGATCGAGCGCCGCTGACATTATTGCTGGTTGGACAACCGGGATTATTGCGTGCCCTGGAGCGAATGCCGAGTTTCGAAGAGCGATTGGGGGCGAAGTGTTTGCTGCGCTCGTTCGATACCGAAGAGACGATTTCATACGTGTTGTCGCGATTGAACGCTGCCGGCGCGAAGCGAGACATTTTTGAGACCGCGGCGTTGGAATCGCTCCATCCGTTGTCGCACGGCGTGCCGCGACGGATCAATCGCTTGTGCGATTTGGCGCTATTGGTCGGCTATGCGCAACAGCAACCGAGTATCAGTGCCGAAGATTTAGAAGCCGTGGCCGAGGATCTGGTCACCGTAGCGGCTGAGTGATCGTATTGAAATAGCCGCGAATGGATACGAATGAACGCGAAT
>JAYTAU010000425.1:0-22898 GCA_043737375.1 Planctomycetia bacterium | reverse complement strand
AAGCATCGCCATGCGCCGCCGCCTGGCAGGCTGGAACGTCGATTACCTCGCCAAAATCATTGCACTACCAACGACTTAGTGTGCGTTTGCCCTGGGGGCTGGCCCACGTTGCGAATCGTCGAACTGTTGGCCAAGGAAAGCGGTCTCGCGCTGGACTGCCACGCGGTTTCGCTCGAAAAAGAAACCGATTTCGAACGGCTGCTTTCGCACGTGCAAGCGATCGAACCGGTCAAGGCCGTCGCCGAGCAGTGGCGCGGGAAACTACCGATGGCCGTGGCCACCGGCGGCATTCGCCGCATTGCCGAGAATATTCTGCGGCATATCGGCGTGTTGGAATGGTTCGATACCATCGTCACGGCCGACGACGTGCAGCATCACAAACCGGCACCGGATATTTTCCTCGAAGCCGCGCGACGGCTCGGCATCGCACCGGCCGATTGTTTGGTATATGAAGATACGGATCCGGGCATCGAGGCAGCCCGCCGCGCGGGGATGCAATTCGTTGACGTACGCACGTTTTACCAGCCACGGCGCATCACTTAATGACTTAATTACAAAGGAAGAACACGAGAGCGACCTCAATCGTACGTTTTACTTCGCCAATCCACGTTCGTAATTCGTCCTTGGTAATTCGTAATTATGTCTGTCACCCTCGCCGATATTCAAGCCGCGCGTCAACGCATTACCGACAGCATTTACTGCTCGCCATGCCCCGAGTCCAAACAGCTCTCGCCATTGTGCGACGCAACGATCTATTGCAAGCTCGATTACTTGCAACGGACGGGCAGTTTTAAAGAGCGGGGTGCTCGCAACGCGCTATTATTGCTTGATGAAGAAACTCGTGGGCGAGGCGTCATCGCTGCTTCGGCAGGCAACCACGCGTTGGGTTTGGCCTATCACGGTTACTTGCTTGGGATTGCTGTGATCGTGGTCATGCCGAAGTATGCGCCGCTCATTAAAGTGGCAACCTGCCGCGGTTTTGGGGCCACGGTAATACTACACGGCGATACGTATGCCGAGGCGCGCGATCATGCGCAGTGTTTGGCCTGCCAACAACAATTGCATTTCGTGCATGGTTTTGACGACCCGGCCATCATCGCCGGACAGGGAACGCTGGGGCTGGAAATTCTGGAACAAGTGCCGCAGGTCGAAACCATCGTGGTGCCGATCGGCGGCGGCGGGCTGATCGCCGGCATCGCCGTCGCGGTGAAGGAATTGCGGCCCGAGGTGAAGATCGTCGGGGTCGAGTCTCGCAACGCCGCGCAATATTCCGCTGCGATCGCCGCCGGTTTTCCCGTCGATCATCCCTCCGCGCCGACGCTTGCCGACGGTCTGGCCGTGGGGCGGGTTGGCACGCTGGCCTACGAACTGGCGCGACCCAGGATTGATCGCGTGGTTCAGGTCAACGAAGACGAGTTGGCACTGGCCGTGCTGCGATTGGCCGAGCGCGAAAAAAGCGTGGTCGAAGGGGGCGGTGCCGCCCCGCTCGCCGCCTGCTTGGGCCGCTGGGTGCCCGAGATCGTCGGTCGGCGCGTCGTACTTGTACTCGGCGGCGGCAATATCGATCTAAACTTGTTCGACCGCGTGATCGAACATGGGCTGGTCGCCGACGGCCGCCTCTGCCGATTCACGGCGACCATCAGCGATCGCCCCGGTGGGCTGGCGCGACTGACGCAAACCATTGCCGAAGCCGGAGCGAGCGTCAAGCAAATCGAACATGACCGAACATTCTCGGGGGCGAATTTTACCGCAGTGAACGTGGTCTGCACCGTCGAAACGGTTGATCGCAATCACATTCAAACACTGCATGCCGCGCTGCATGCCGCTGGTATCGTGGTGTGTGCGAGTTAGTTTTCCACGCCCTCTGGGTGAGGTATTTCGTGCTCGCTAGAGATTTGTCGTTCACGCACTCTGGGAGATCTATGCCGATCATAGGCAACTTGCGCGTTTGCGTTGACCTGCGCGACTACCCGCGACCTTGACCAAACGATCGACCTTAGCAATATCGCCGTTCATACGGTGCTCACAGTTCGGCTTCATATTCTCAGCCGTGTTCCGCCGACGTTCATGTTAGGTGCGATCACTGACGAAACGTCCGACGTTTCTCCTGACAGGCTGTATGATCCAAAAGCTTACGAACGACTCGGCCAAAGTACGGGCGACGTTGTACTTATCGCAAGAAGTTCTCGATGAGGCCCGCAACGCGGCGGTGCATTTAGCCGGCTATCCAGCACGCTTGACGCTGACCAAACTGGCCGAGCATGCGCTGCGGGCCGAATTGCGACGATTAAAAGACCTTTACAACGGCGGGTGTGAATTTCCGCCCCGCGACGAAGATTTGCGCGGCGGCCGACCGATTGCAGCTTAACTTCCCACTGGCGGACGAGATACGCACGCGTGACCTGACGGCCCTCGACGGCAACTCAGTTCATGCTAGCGGGATCATCGCCATGAAGGAACCACGAGAATGTTAATGCCTGAAAAAACCAAGCCGAACGTCGGCTCACCGGATCGCGAACAATTGCGTCGCGAACTGCTCCGGCTGATTCTCAAGAACGAAGAAAAACGTAAGGCCCAGGTCAAGTCCGCCAACGCTTGATCTCATCAAGGGCCGCAACCAGCGTGACCGGATGCGTTATTACCGGCCCCTTGCCTCGTTGCTTGCGTTCGCCATTTGCGCGACGGCGGTTCACGCGCAGCCGCAGTACCGCCAGCCGGGTTTCGGCTATACTTTTCAGCCGACCGGCAGTCAGCCCATTCCGAAAACGCGTAATGTTTATTCCCGGCCCGGCGATCCTAGCGCCGTGCCGCCGGGATTCTATCAGCCGCACAGTGCTGATGCACAACATGCTAGCCCGCATAGCGTCAATGCAAACGTCGGCGTTCCAAATTCTCGATATGCAATCGGGCAATCACGATCGCAGCAGGCACCGCCGCACCCGGCCGTAGTTCGCGTCATTGCCGCCGAAAAGGGAGCCACCTCGCTTGGTTCCGGCACATTGATCGATGCGAACGATAACATTGGGCTGGTCATCACCAATTGGCATGTAGTCCGCGATGCTACCGCCGGTATCAAGGTCGTATTTCCTGATGGTTTTCAATCCGTTGGGCAAGTGCTGCGAACCGATTCCGAATGGGATTTAGCCGCAGTGCTGATCAACAAGCCCCACGCCGCGCCGGTCAAAGTAGCCGGCGATGCGCCGCGCATCGGCGAAATGCTGACTATCGCCGGGTACGGCAGCGGAGCGTACCGCTCGGCTAGCGGGCAATGCTTGCAGTATCTGGCACCCGGCACCAATCATCCCTTCGAGATTGTGGAACTCGGTGCCGCGGCACGCCAAGGGGATTCGGGCGGGCCGATCTTCAATAGCCGTGGCGAATTGGCCGGTGTGCTGTTCGGCGAAGGTGACGGCCGCACTTCGGGAAGCTATTGCGGTCGCGTGCATCGCTTTCTTAGCGCGGCCTCGGCCGATGTCGCTGCGGTCCAGCGATCGGTCACACAACTACAGATGGCCGGCGCGCGGGCTGGGAACTCGCCGACAGTCCATGCAATAGCCGACTCACGCAGCGTCGATTCATCTCGCAATCAAACTCCTCACGAACCGGCCCGGCAGTCGCGAGGCTGGCAGCCTCGCGCACCCAACGTAGCAGCGAGCCCCAGCGTGTCGGCCAATAGCATATTGGCCAATAATTTGCCGAGCAATAGTATGCAGAACAACAGCGCACCCAATTCAACCAGCAGTCCGTTCTCAACAAACTCGTCACCAGTCACAGGTGCAACACAACCACAAATGCCGCTTGTGCCGGTCGGGGAAAACGCAGCGCGATCAAACGGAATCGCTTCCGACGAGGTCGGACGATATTGGCAGCCCCCGCTGAACAGCACAAGCAGCCCAATCGTCAATCAAGCAACACCCAGTCCGTCGACATTGACGGCCCAAAGCTCCATTGCTGCGCAATATGGCCAAGGCTCAATATCATTAACGCAGAGTGAATCGCGAGCACCTGTCGAAATTACCTCAGGCTCTGGCTCTGCGTACGGAACTCGAGAAGCCGGTATCGCAAGTAGCCCCGCTAGCAATCCACCCTTAGCGGCATTCACTCGACCAGGCGAATCCTCGGCTGCAACCGCGTGGCAGGTACAAGCGGCGTCTGGTTTACCCTCTCATCCCGCGGCAATTTCAGGAGTTGACCCAACAGATTTCTTAACACCCGAGTTAGAATCAGTATCTGACGCCAACGATTGGACCTGGCAGGCGTTGGCGGGCGACACGCTGATTGCACAGGTGAAAACCGTGTTGTCGGCAATCGGCGTATTGGCAATTCTATTCCACATGTTCCGCGCGGCGAACAAACCGGCTGCCAAACGCTCTAAGAAAAAGCCGAAGGGGGACTAATTGTGCGCGCGTCATTATTGTAGATGCCGTACTCAGTGCTGCGCCGCAGTAATTTTGGACGGTCATTCAGCCCTCGGCTTCGTCGGGGGATTTGACGGTGAGTCGACGTTGTGCGAGCAAAAGACTCCGCATCGCTTCGTCGCCTGAGGAATTTCCGTCCCTGGAAAAGTCGGGATCGAGCTTCTCGGCCAATTCTATCGCGCTTAACTCCAAGATTCACGGCGATTTGGCTTTCGTTACACGGCCACCCGATTGACGCCGCCGGAACCCGGCATTTACAATTCATCCGGTTCTATGGCAAATGTGTGGTTTGAACTGTTGCAGGTCTGGTAACTCGACGCTTTCTGTAGGGAATACGGTTTCGCGGCGTTCGGACACCCCCGCCAGACAGCCCTACGCATTCGGCGAGGAAAGATTTTCGTCGACTAAGTAATCATTACAAGTTCTGTGCGGCGTCTTGGTGGGTCTGTATGGCTGTTCTGGAAATGCTGAGCGGCGATAAAGTCGGTCAGCGCTATTCGTTGAACAAAGAAACCGCCGTGCTCGGGCGGCACCCCGAATGCACCATCGTGCTCGATCAGGGAGCGGTCAGCCGTCAACATGCGCAGATTCTCTACATTGAGGGAGAATACTTTGTTGAAGACCTGCAAAGCCGCAATGGCACCTACGTCAACGCCGCACCCGTCCAGTCGAAGTACAAATTGCAAAACGGCGACCGGCTGAAGATCTGCGACTTGGAATTCACGTTTTTTCGCGACGCCAAGTCCATTCGCCAAACCGTCTCGCAGCGAATTACCGACACGACGTTCGGCCCGGGCATGTACTGGGACGATGAGCAGCCGCGCGGCAATTCACAGATCATGAGCAAGCTCGACGTCTCGAGCAATGCCGCTGGAGTTCGACTGGGGGTCAACCCCGAACTTAAATTGCGGGCACTGATCGAGATCACGCAGAACCTCGGCAAAGCGCTCAGTGTCGATGCGGTGCTCCCCAAGTTACTCGATAGCTTGTTCAAGATATTCGTACAGGCCGATCGCGGTTTTGTAATTCTGAAAGCGGCCGACGGACGGTTGATTCCAAAGGCAGTCAAGCATCGGCGATCGGAACAGGACGACGAAATTCGCATCAGTCGCACGATCGTCAACCAGGTGCTCGATACCAAGCAGGCAATTCTCTCGGCCGATGCAACGAACGATTCGCGGTTCGACATGAGCCAAAGCATCGCCGACTTTCGCATCCGCTCGATGATGTGCGCACCGCTGGTGAATTCGGACGGCGTTTCGCTGGGGGTAATTCAACTCGACACCATCGATCATCGTAGCCGTTTCGAGCAAGAAGACCTGGATGTGTTGGCGGGTGTGGCCAGTCAAGCGGCAATTTCGCTCGACAATGCCACGATGCACGAGGCGGCGATTCGCCAGAATATGATCGAACGCGATCTTAAACTTGCCCATAAGGTTCAGCAGGGCTTGCTGCCATCGGCACCGCCGAAGATCGAGGGTTATCATTTCTTCGATTTTTACGAAGCGGCCAATCAAGTCGGCGGCGACTTTTACGATTACATTCAATTGCCCAACGGACGGCTAGCGGTGGTGCTGGCCGATGTTTCCGGCAAGGGAGTGTCGGCGGCGTTGGTCATGGCCAAGCTCTCAGCCGACGTGCGGTATTGTTTGGTCAGCGAACCGACCGTGGCGCAGGCCGTACAACAGATTAATCGCAACTTTTCGCGCAGCGGGTGGGAAGATCGCTTCGTGACTTTTGTGCTGACGGTACTCGACCCGCGCGAGCACGAAGTGACCATCGCCAATGCCGGTCATATGCCCCCTTTTGTACGACTAAGCGAAGGGCGCGTCGACTCGTTGGCCGAAGAAATCTCGGGCATACCGCTCGGGGTCGACGACGACTATCAGTACGAAACTACATCGGTCCGGCTGGAGCAGGGTCAGTTCGTGTCATTATTCACCGACGGATTTAGCGAGGCGATGAACGATAAAAACGAACTCTACGGGCTTGATCGATTCAAGAGTCGCATGGGGGGCGCGCTGCAAAACGTCGGCGAACTCGGCCGCATTATTCTCAGCGATGTAAAGTCGTTTGTCGGAGGACACCCGCAAAGCGACGACATGTGTTTGGTCTGCTTTGGAAGGGATATGGCGTAGCGGTCCTACTCGACTACGATTCATTTCGAACAGGAGGGAACAGAGACAACGGAGTCAGCCAGGTAAATTGTCAACTCATTATAACTTCGGATGATTTTCTAAATTGGATCACAAAGATCCGAATTGGCTATAACATCTCTCTGTTACCTCTGTTTCTTCCTGTTCAATTATAGACGGCATTGGTCAGTGCCCCACAAACGCCATGATGATCTCGAACGCGATCAGAAAGATCACGATCATTTCGAGAAATTCGGTACGGTAATGCGCCGACTGGTCCGAGACGACCTTGTAGACGCTTTCGACTGTTTCCAGCGATCGCTCGATGCTGCGTTCCCATTCGGGCAAGTGAAACCTCGCCGAAAGCATCTGATACACGCGGGCCAAGTACTGATCGCCCATCAACTTCAGCGCGTTGCCCGTGCGCTCGAACACGTTATTGGCATCGATTTTCAATTCGCCCAACGATCGCAAACGTCGATCGTGCAATCTCCAGAACGGCAACCACGAGCGCGTCATCGGGGCGATTATCTTGTGTGCTTCGGCCAAGCGGTCGTCCAACAGTGTGTCGAGAAATCGATATTCCAGCAGTTGCAAGTTGGCAAACTCGATGACTTGCAACGTCTCTTCGCAATGCCGATCGACCAACAGCGCGGCTGACCACTCGGGCAAAAACAGATCGCTGGGGCTGTAGCTGATGTGCGATTGAATCGCTTGCTCGATTTCTTCGGAACTGAGTAAATCGCTTTCGAGGCGAGCCAGCGCCGCCAGCCAACCGGCGTGGTTATGCAGTATTTCGCCCGGCGATGGAATCGCCTCGGTAGGCGGAATTTGAAACACGAAGTACTCTTCGGTCAGTTCGATCCAGCGCGGTTCGTTGATGGCAGGTAAAATCGCGGCGTGCAGCGACGATACGGCCGCCCGTGCGGAATTGATCAACGGATTCGGCTCGGACAGAAAACTAGCGACTTCGAGCAGTTGCTTGCCTGTCAGTTGAAACGGCACATGTAGGGCGACACTCACGCCGCCGAAGTCGAAGACCGTCGCTTCGGCAATGACCCCCAGCGCACTTAGCGGCGGCATCGTCGCATTCGATCGACCTCCGATGTAGGTGGAGGTCGTACTCGACGCCGCTCCGGACACTCGGCCGATTTCGGGCAACTCGATCGGTACGCCGGCCAAGGTATATCGCAACGGCGCGGGACGATAGCCGATCGATGCCGGTGTGCGGCGGCGCCGAGCAAGCGATTGTAACTCAGCGGGCAGCAGCTTTTGAGCCAGCTCGAGATTGATTTCTTCGCCCCAATCGAATGCCACATAGATATGTAACTGCCCGGAAACGACCGTCTCGCCGTTGGGAAATCCAGATTTTATCAGCGCTGTCTGTGCGGGTTGGTTCGTTGTGGAAGTACGATCGCGCTCTGGCAACCCGGCAGGCTGCAAAGCGTCAGGTTCGTTAGCGGAGTGTGGTGCGTGCATGACAAAGCTGATTCGACAAACCGACGGGGTGGGTTGATCTTATCTTACCAACTTCTTGGGGCGGGATTAACACAATGGGCAAATCATGCAAGGAATCACCGCTTCGCGCACAGCTAGCGCCAATACAATCGCAACGCACTCACAACTGAACAGTCAGGCTCGGAAAATACACTACGTCGCAAGTTGCCAAAGCGCGGCGGCTAGCGGCGGCATCGTGATTGTCCAGTTACCTTCGCACATAAAATCACCAATGCTTAAAGTCCGGCTGCCACCGAAGTCGCGCGAAGTTGTATCCAGGCGGTGCTTCCACCGCCCGGGCGGCAGCACCATCGACGCTTCGTGCGGCTGATTCGAGAGATTGAACACGGCTACCACGTGGTCACTCGTGATGCTTTTCGCATTATTCGCCGACACTTCAGTATCGTATCGTGTCACCGTCCAACGTCGCATGACCAACAGTTTATGATTGGCGAACGGCGTGATTTGCATCTGCGATTTGCTCAACATCTGCAGCGCCGGCGATTCTTTGCGCAAGCGAATCAATGCTTGGTAAAGCCGAAAGATCTGAGCGTGTCGGTCTTGAAGTTTTAGGTCAATATCCAAGCGGCTGCGCTCGAACGTTGCCGTATCCGACGGATCGAAACCCGTGTCGCGCCAACCGATGCGATGAAAATCGGCGCGGCGACCGCGACGAACGCGGTCATTCAAATCGCTATCGCCATGATCGGTGAAATACAAAAACGGTGCGGGTTCATTATATTCTTCGCCCATGAAGAGCAGCGGCACATACGGCGAAAGCAATAGCAGCGCGACGGCGACCTTGAGCGATTCGGCATCGACCAAATGCCCCAGACGTTCGCCCTGAGGACGATTGCCTGTCTGGTCGTGATTTTGCAAACAGATGGTCAGCCGTTCCGCCGGCGTTCGATGCGACGACTCGCCGTGCGTGCGACCACGATAATGCGAGAACTGTCCGGTTAGCACAAAGCCTTCCGATACGGCCTTGGTCACTTGATCGGCCCCGCCGAAGTCGCGGTAATGTCCCATGCGTTCGTTGGTCAATCGCGCGTGTACCGCATAGTGAAAGTCGTCGTTCCATTGCCCGTCGAGCCCGTCGCCCCCTTCGTCGCGAGTCATGGTGAGTCGGGGAATATTGAAATTGCTTTCGGCGATTGTGAAGCCGCGGCGACCGATCGCTTGCGGGTCGTCATGTGCAACGCGTGCGTGCATCGCCAACGATAGCTCTTTGAGAAAATGTTCGGCCGAGGCGTCGTAGATCGCATGTACGGCGTCCAATCGTAGAGCATCGATTCTGAATTCGCTGATCCAACGCAACGCGTTGGCTAAGAAGAATCGACGCACCTCGCGGCTGCCGGTGTCATCGAAGTTGATCGCCTGTCCCCAAGGCGTGCCGTACTTCCGCGTAAAGTACGGCCCGAAGTCGGCCAGGTAATTTCCTTCGGGCCCTAGATGGTTGTAAACGACGTCCAACACCACCGACAAACCACGGCGATGACAAGCGCGGACCAGCCGCTTGAGTCCCGCCGGGCCACCGTAGTTAGCCTGTACGGCAAACGGATATACGCCGTCGTAACCCCAATTTCGCTGGCCGGGGCAAGCGGCCACCGGCATCAATTCGATTGCGGTCACACCCAAGTCGACCAAATGATCCAGTCGTTCAATGACGCCGTCGAATGTTCCCTGCGACGTGAACGTGCCGACGTGCAGTTCGTAGACGATGTATTGCGACAGCGGTCGGCCGTGCCAATCATCATTGCCCCAGTCGAAATACGGGTCGACGACTTCCGACCGACCATGCACCCCTTCGCTTTGCAATCGCGAGGCGGGGTCGGGTCGCTCGCGATCGTTATCGAGACGATATTTATACGACGCGCCGGCGGGAACACCTTCGATAACTTTCTCGAAATATCCATCGTCCACCGCGGGCAATCGCAGCACACGATCGTGCGGCGTAAACAGATGCACATGCACGCGCTTGGCATAGGGTGCCCAAATGCGAAAGCGACAGCGATTCTCGCCCAGCCAAATTACCGCCGAGGTGGTGTGTTCGACGGTGTTTGTCGGGCAATCGTTCATCGAAGCATTAAACTATCGCTAAATCAAACAGGTGAAAACAGAGAAAACGGAGGGAATTGAATTTAAAGCACGCGTCTTTTCGCCTTCTCCGTTGCCTCTGTTTCCTCCTATAACATTTTTTGGTAGTGCTAGGTCGGCAGTACATGAAACACGTGCGCCGTTGCCACCGTGGGGTCGAGTTCGATCAACACGCGGCCAGCTTGCCAGCGATACTCTTGCCCCGTCAGCAGATCGGTGACACGCAACGATGGTCCGGCCGTTAAACCAGTTGCGCCGTTCAAGCCCAGCGTCGCCAAATCCAACCAGCCCGATTGGGCCGCGTGCGGGTTAAGATTCGCCACAATCAGCACAACGTCGTTGGTCGTTACGTCGCGTTTGCTATAGGCCAACATTTGATCGTTGTCGATCGTATGAAACTGCAAACTCCAGTCGTTTTGCAAGGCGACATGCTCGCGGCGGATGCGGTTCATGCGCGAAATTAGCTCTCGCAGACTATCGGGGCGATCGAGATCCCAACGGCGAATTTCGTATTTTTCGCTATTCAGGTACTCTTCGCTGCCAGGCTCGCGCGGCTGATGCTCGCACAACTCATATGCCGGCCCGTAGATGCCATAGTTGGCCCCAAGTGTTGCCGCCAATATCAACCGCAACTGAAACGCCGCGCGACCGCCGGTCTGCAATGCCTCGTGCAAAATGTCCGGGGTGTTGGGCCAAAGGTTGGGGCGAAATACTTCACGCACATCGGTCTGAGTCAGTTCGGTAAAGTACTCGGTCAACTCTTGCTTGTTGTTGCGCCACGTGAAATACGTATACGATTGCGAATAGCCGAGTTTGGCGAGTCGATACATGATCTTCGGTCGAGTAAAGGCCTCGGCCAAAAAGAGCACATCGGGATGCTGGTCCTTCAAACTGGTGATCATCCACTTCCAAAACGGAAACGGCTTGGTGTGCGGATTATCCACACGGAAAACCCGCACGCCTTGGTCGATCCAGAATTGAAACACGCTTCGCAGTTCCTTCCACAGGCTCTGCCAATCGTCGCATTCGAAGTCGAACGGATAGATGTCTTGATATTTTTTAGGGGGATTTTCGGCATACTGAATCGTGCCGTCGGGACGAGCTCGAAACCAGTCGGGATGCTCTTTGACATACGGATGGTCCGGCGAACACTGAAACGCAATGTCGAGCGCCAACTCGATGCCATGCGATTGGGCCGCCTCGCGCAGGGCGATAAAATCCGTAAGCGTTCCCAACTCGGGATGAATCGACTTGTGCCCGCCGGCCGGGGAGCCGATGCCCCATGAGCTGCCTACATCATCGGCAGCAGCGATCGGTGCGTTATTCTTACCTTTGCGAAAGGCGTCGCCGACCGGATGAATCGGCGGCATGTAAAGAATGTCGAATCCCATTGAGGCCACGTACGGCAATCGTTCGATCACATCGCGCAGCGTGCCGTGTTTACCCGAGGTCGCGCTGCACGATCGCGGAAATAATTCGTACCAACTACTAAATCGCGCGCGAGGGCGATCGACGATGATTTCGAGCGGCGGTTCGTGCTGGGTCGCCAGCGCGCGCTCGGCGTACTGGTTCATCAGCGCAAGCAATTGTTGATCCAAAGCGATCTCGACATTTTGATTCTGATCGGAGTTGCTGCGATCGGGGTCGCCGCGCAATTGCTTGGCAATCTGTCGTAAGCGCAAGGTGTCCGCGGCAGCCTTTGGGTTGGAAGCGGCTCGACCGGCGGCCGCATCGATCAAATCCGCGCCGATCATCAAATCGACTTTCAGATCCTGCCCAGCGGCGGCCCGCTTGGTCAGGTCATAACGCCAGGTATGAAACCGATCGACCCAGGCTTGCACGGTGTACTGGTATCGACCGATTTCGCCAACGGAAATTTTTGCCCGATAGCGATCGTTATAGATCGAATCCATGGGTAGTTCTTGCCAGCGATCGGAACCCAGCTTCCGATGTCGCAGCAGCACCACCAAATGATCGTGTCCATCGGTGAAAGCATCGACCTCGATCGTGACGTCGTCGCCGATGATCCGTTTGATGGCAAAACCGGCTGGGTCGACCCGCGGCCGAATGTTCTCGATAATCACACGATTCCGACCGGCAAGTTTCTCGTCCATGATAAGTCCGCATTCGATGTCGATTGTGGGCAATCCGCTCGCGAATCATACCGAACGAGCGCCAAGCGGAATAGGGCTGCCCTCCGCAGTGTAGTCCTCTCGCTCAACAAGAGGAACCCGACTCGTTCAAGCGGTATAACACGTCTGCTGCACCTCGCGGAGCGATGTGCCTACACTATGCCCGTGGTTCGCGCACCGCGGTCAACTCGTTACATTGCCGGTATGAACACGCTGCCGCCGGGAGATACGCTGTGTACGATGACCGTCGACGCGAGGGAACGTCGATACTTGGTGCATGTTCCGCCTTCGTATGATCCGGGCCGACCACTACCGTTGGTGTTGTCGTTTCATGGCAGCAACTCGAACGGGCAGACTCAGCTTGAGTTCACCGACATGAACCCGCTGGCCGATCGCGAGGAATTTCTGTTGGTCTATCCGTTCGGAACCGGCGATCGCGAACGAATGTTGTTTTGGAACGCCGGCAATTGTTGCAGCGATGCGAAGGCCCGGCAAGGCGACGATGTGGCTTTCATTCGAGCCCTGCTCGATCAACTCTGCAGCCGGCTTTCGATTGATCTTCGCCGCATTTACGCCACTGGCATGTCGAACGGCGGCATGTTTGCCTATCGACTGGCGAATGAAATGGCCGACGTGTTTGCTGCCATTGCGCCCGTGGCCGGCGTGATGGGCTTCGAAATCGCACGGCCGTCGCGACCGATTTCGGTGCTGCACTTTCATGGCAGTGCCGACGAATTTGTACCGATCGAAGGGGGCGTCGGCCGGCGCAGCGTGACCCACACCAGTCATTACTCGCTAGCACACACGATCCGTCAATGGGTCAGCGCGAATCATTGTCCGACCGAGCCCGATGTTACCACGCTTAACTACGCTAGCGACGATGGCACGCAAACGGTGCGAACGGTCTACGGCCCCGGCGATAGCGGTGCGGAAGTGGTGTTGTATCTGATTCATGGGGCAGGGCACATCTGGCCGGGACGTCCGCCACGACCCCACTATTTAGGCAAGACCACGTATAATCTATCGGCCAATGAATTGATCTGGGAGTTTTTCCAGAAACATGGCAGAGCAGGGGACGAAAGCTAGGAGTCAGGGATTGTAGGCTGGCGACTTAGCATTGCTGGCAGAGCTGCGGCCAATTGCTCACCCTCTTTTTTGACATCGACGGTAGAATTATTGCTTTACCCGAACGTGCAACAATTTCCGGAAGAATGCTGATGCGTTGCGATATTCCATTACGACGGTTACTCGGGGTCAATTTTTTCATATACGGCATCGCGGCCATGACGATCGCGACGGCGATCTCTCGATCAATCGCCGGTGAATCGAATGCCGAACCCTTGAAGCTCGATTTTAGCAAGGTGTCTCTCGCCGATCCTGCCGGCAAATCGCACTCGCTCGCCGACCTGCACAAAAAGTCAACCGTACTGTTCTTTTTGGGCACCGAGTGTCCCGTCGCAAACGGCTACCTGCCAACGATGAAACTTTTCGCCGAAAAGTACGGTACCCTCGATGTGCGTGTCGTCGGCGTGCATTCCGATCCGTCGGTCGATGCCAAGTCGGCCAAACGACATCAAGAAGAATATAAGGTCACATTCCCGATTCTCCTCGACAGCGAACAGCGACTGGCCGACATGGTGGGGGCCGAACGGATGGGCCAAGTCGTACTGATTTGCGATGGCACAATTCGCTATCGCGGTCGCATCGACGATCGATATTCCGACACCGGCAAACGCCGCAACGAGCCTGGCAAGCACGATCTGCAAGTAGCAGTCGATGCTGTCATAAATGGCAATGACGTTATTCCGACCGAGACCAAGGCGTTTGGCTGCCCCTTGCCGAAATTGAAAAAATAGTTCGACTGGTACTGTATCGAACGCGCTGATTGGTGTTCCGACACTGATTCTGTTTGTGTGCCACTGGCACTGCCAGTGCTTCCTTGCTCAGTAAAGTTCGGGCTTCTAAAACGGATTTTGATTTACCCAATCGAGAACACGGAATCGCTTATGTCCAAGTTACTTCGTTACCTGATCGTAGTGACCGCGTTTGCATTTTTCGGCATTGCAATAGCCGCCCGAGCCGACGAGCCAATCACGTACAACAAGCATGTGGCCTCGATCCTCTGGAAGCATTGCGCCGGGTGTCATCGCCCCGGCGAAGTCGGCCCGTTCTCGTTGCTGAATTACGACGATGCTGCCAAGCGGTCCGAGTTTATACGCGAGGTTACCGCCGATCGCCGCATGCCGCCGTGGAAGGCCGCACCCGATTTTGGCAGCTTTCACGGTTCGCGGCGTTTGTCCGATCCGGATTTGAAAACCATTGCTGCCTGGGTCGAGCAAGGAGCCAAAGAGGGCAGGGCGGAAGATCTGCCACCGACCCCTAAGTTCCCCAACGGCTGGCAACTCGGCGAGCCTGACTTGATTGTCAAAATGCCCGAGGCATTCGAAATTCCGGCACAGTCTCGCGACATCTATCGTTGCTTTGTGATGCCGATCGACTTGCCCGCCGATCGAACCGTCGCGGCCGTCGAATTTCGCCCCGGCAATCGGCGCGTGGTGCATCATGCGATTATGTACCTTGACAACACCGGCGCGGCACGCAAAAAAGACGCCGCTGAAGATGGGCCGGGCTATACCAGTTTTGGCGGGCCTGGTTTCATTCCCAGCGGCGGGTTAGGGGGCTGGGCTCCTGGCTTGGAACCGCAGTTTTTGGCGGAAGGTTTGGGCCGATACTTACGCGCCGGATCGGACTTGGCCCTACAAGTACACTATCATCCGTCGGGCAAGCCCGAGACCGATCAATCGCAAGTCGGCATCTTCTTCAATAAAAAAACGCCCAAACACATTGTCACCGGCATATCGTTGTTGAATCCGCGGATCAACATTCCTCCGGGCGAGAAGCGCTACGCCATCACCAGTGAAATTACGCTACCGGTCGATGTCACCGCCATCGGCGTCGCGCCGCATATGCATCTGCTCGGGCGCGAAATGAAGGTCCACGCGGAACTGCCTCCGAGCGAAGGGGCCGGTGCAAACGCTCAGGACAAAACCATTCCGTTAGTTTGGATCAAAGATTGGGACTTCAATTGGCAAGATCAATATCGCTTTGCCGAACCGATTCGCTTGCCGAAGGGGACCAAGATCAAACTTGCTGCCTATTACGACAATTCGACCGACAACCCGGTCAATCCGAACACGCCCCCCAAGCGCGTTCACTGGGGCGAGGGAACCCATGACGAGATGTGCCTCTGCACAGTACAAGTTTACACCGAAACGATCGTCGATATGCAACAACTATTGCACTTGCCGTTCGGTAGAATCGGCGCGGCACTCGGAGGTGGATCGTTGCCGCCAAGCCCTGCCGAACGCACAGCCGCGTACATTAGGCGGCTGCTGGATCGAAAAGCTTCGCGGGAAAAAAAGCCGAGCGGAGAGTAAAAGATACGAAGCGCTGCAAGAACGTCACCCATCAAGTGCTTCGCCAATTCCCAATAGTTGCCAAGTCATCCGTACAGTCCTCCGCCGATTCATGAACTTCGTGCGCAGCACGCTGCAATAATTGTAATGCCGATTGCAAAGTCATCACCAGATCGGTCGTCGTCAACAGACCCACAAGTTGCGTTCCTTGCACCACGGGCAAGCACGAGATATTTCGGTTGATCATCAACGTCGTGGCGGGGCTGACCTTGGTCGTTGGATTGACCGTCACCATGCTGCGGGTCATCACGTCGATTGCGCGGCGACCGTTTTGGCCTAACAAATCGCGATCGCTGACGATGCCCACGAGCGTTCCCTTGCCATCAACCACGGGAAAATGCCGTAGATGATCGCGCCTCACCAGCTCTTGCATCTCGGCCACGCTGGTCGTGGCTTGAACGGTTCGCAATTGCGTGGTCATGAGTTGCGATACCGCAACACGGTTCTCGAACAACGCGGACGGATCGTTCGACAGCAACTTCAGAATTTCTTGCCGCTTGATAAATCGTTTCTCGTCCAGATGGTCTAGCAAGGCTCGATCGGCCGTCAGTTGTTCGAGTCCACGCCGCGCATTGATTCGCTTGCGGCGAGCCACGACGAATCCAACCAGAACCAAGCCCGCAAATAGGCAGGCCAGCGCCCGCACGTCGATCTGAACGGTGTTCAAGGGCGAATCGCTATTCGAAGCCAATTCAACAATCGGTGCGACAATTTCGACATTCCGACCGCGATCGAGATCGCGCGGTGTCGCGCGTTCAAAGTTAGTCCAGGCCGCTAGGGAAGAAAACGTTTGACGGCTATTCCCGCCTACGAACAGTACGGCCGCGATCGCCGCTAGAGTCACAAGTCCGACGACGATCGCGCACTCGACCATCGCCGAGCCGCGTCGACAGCTTAGAAATGATTTTGAGTTCAACATATGCATCGGCGGTGCCCCTTGTACGTACAAAACCCGAGCCTGCTAAAAAAGCCTAGCTCACAGGTGGCCAAAAATAATCAAAACAACGGAACGCACCCCATACCCGCGGCAACCCGCAGGATTGTGGATCCCCTTGGAATTGTGCCGGCTTGCTAGGTGTCTGTTCCAGCTCTCTGCAATCGCCAAAGGTCGTTACAATTCGCTTACATACGCGATTTCGCCGACAGTTATAATGTCAATGCGGGTGTTTGTGCTTTTGCAAGTGTTCGTGATTTCTGTCGTGAATGCCTGCTGTGGCATTCCGGCATCAAGGCTGGTTCCGGATAAATCTGGCCGCTCGCTGTCTTTTATAATGCGCTCCGCTTCGCATCTATCAAATCAATATGCATACCCAACAAATCCTGACCGTTGAAGACGACTCGGCCATCCGCCGCGGCATCGTCGATTCGTTGCGTTTCGCCGGCTATTTGCCGTTCGAAGCCGCTACGGGAGATGTAGGGATGCAGATGGCCGTCAAACGCTCGTTCGATCTGGTGTTGCTCGACTTGGTGTTGCCGGGCTGCGGTGGGTTGGACATTTTGCGCGCTATTCGCGACGTGCGGCCTGCGCAACCGGTCATTATTTTGACCGCGCGCGGGGAAGAGAACGATCGCGTCGAAGGTCTGCGGTTGGGGGCCGATGATTACGTGGTCAAGCCGTTTAGCGTCAAAGAACTGCTGGCCCGCGTCGAGGCAGTGTTGCGGCGCTCGCCCGAGCGTCCGCGCGATGTGGCGCAATTGCGCATTCGCGGTGCCACGGTCGATCTGCCGCGCTGCGAAGTGCGCTACGACGACGGCTCGCGGATCGATTTATCCGAAAAAGAGGTCGATCTGTTGCGGTACTTGGCCAGCAACCCAGGCCGAGCCATATCGCGCGACGAGTTGCTGCTCCGCGTCTGGCAACTCAATCCGCGCGGGCTGGCCACGCGCACGATCGACATGCATGTGACCCGATTGCGCGAAAAACTGCGCGACGATCCGACGTGTCCTAGTCTGGTACTCACCGTGCGCGGCAAAGGATACATGTTTGCGAGCAATGAATAATGAATAATGAATAATGAATAAGATGCCCTAACTTTACCTGCCCGCAAAACACTGGCATAGCCAGTGGCACACAAAACCCAAAGTAACGTTTGAGCTTCTTAGTTTAAAGTCATTTCGTCTTTAGTCGTTCGGTATTCTTCGGATCCCCGACCCCTAGCCCCCGACCCCGACTCTTGCGTCCCTGGCATATTTGGACCGCCTATCTCATGTCGCTGACGCTGATCGTGGCCGCGGTCGGTTGGCTCAGCGTTCGCGCGATCGATGCGGATCGAGCCGAGTTTGCCGCCCGCGAACAAGCAGCGCTCGAAGAAAATACGCGCTTGGCGCTGTGGCGGATGGATTCGGCCAAAGCGTCGCTGGTTTCCGATGAAACCACGCGGCCGTATTTTGCGTACACGACCATGTACTCGGCCGAACGGGCGTATGGACGAATGTTCAACGGCAAGGCCGCCGCTGCTGCTCCGATGGTACTCTCGCCGTTGGCGACGCAAGTCGCTCCCGAGATCCTGGTGCATTTTCAGTTCGATGCGGATCGACGATTGACCTCGCCCCAGGTTCCGATGGGCAAAGCACGCGAACAAACAGTCCCGCGGTTCTTAGCCATCTATCAGGTCGAAACCGCTCAACGGCATTTGAATCGCGTCAAACAGTTGATCGAGGTCGATTCGCTGTTGGCTCAACTGCCGGCCCTCGAAGCACCCCTTACCGAGTTGCCGTTGCAATTGGCCGCGAACAACGGACAGTTGCAGTCAAGCTCAGTTTCTCCGTCGAACTTACAACCGCTGCCAGACTCTTTGCCACAGGCCAACTCCGCTCAGCAAAGCAACCTAGCGCAACAGGCAAATCCTCCGCAACAGGCCGCCTCGTCGCCTCGCGGTAATCAGCGCGGCAAGCCGACCTCGCGCAATCCCGGACAGCAAGGCCTTTACGGCAGCTCAAATCCGCCGCAAAACTTCGAGATCAACGCACCGGCGCAAATCCAAGTAGGTTCGCTCAACGCCGACAATGGGCAGTTACTCGAGCAACAAAGGACCCGCGGCGACAACGAGTTTCAAGCCCGTTCGCAATATCTGGCCAACAGCGTCAACAGTTCGGAACAGCGATTCAATAATTATAATGATGACTACAACCGGCTGGTGTTGCCGTTGGAAGGAATCGGGGTGCCGGCTTCCGACGTACGATCGTCGCGCATGGTGCCGCGCTGGATCAACGACGAGTTGGTGTTGGCGCGGCGGGTGAGCATCAACGGTCGCGAATACGTGCAAGGTTGCTTGTTGGATTGGCCCAGCATCAAGCAGGAACTGCTCGATAGCATTGTCGATCTTCTGCCCGAAGCGGATCTGATACCGCTGACCTCGGTACCGGACGACGGCTTTGCACGTCTGTTGGCATCGGTTCCCGCGCGTTTGGTGCCGGGCAGCATTTCGCTCGCCCCGCCCGATGGACTGTCGCCGACGCATCAATCACTGATAGTGGCCTGGGGATCGATGTTGGTGGGTGCCGTGGCCGTGGCGGTCTTGTTGCAAGGGGTCGTCGCACTGAGCGAACGACGGGCCTCGTTTGTCTCGGCGGTCACTCACGAATTGCGAACTCCTTTGACGACGTTTCGCATGTATGCCGAAATGTTGTCCGAGGGAATGGTGCGCGACGAAGTTCAACAACGCAAATACCTGAACACCCTACGAGTCGAGGCTGACAGGCTGACCCATTTGGTCGAGAATGTCTTGGCCTATGCCCGGTTGGAACGCGGCGGACCGGCCGGCCGCATCGTGCCCGTCAGTCTGTCGCAGATATTGAATCAAGGTGCGGATCGCCTGGCCGATCGGGCCGAGCAAGCCGGTCTGCAAATGTTGGTCGAAGCCGACGAGAGTACGCTCGACTTCGTGGCGTTGGCCGATGCTTCTGCCGTCGAACAAGTGTTGTTCAACTTGGTCGACAATGCTTGCAAGTATGCGGTTACGGCTACCGACAAACGGCTGCATCTGGAGACCGAGGTTCGCCGCGGACAGTTAATCCTGAGAATCCGCGATCATGGACCAGGTATTGCGCGATCGCAACGATCACGCCTGTTCACGCCGTTCCATAAATCGGCCGACGATGCCGCACAGTCGGCACCGGGTGTCGGTTTGGGACTAGCGCTGAGTCGACGATTGGCTCGCGATATGGGAGGCGACCTGAGCTATGCCGAGACGCCCGACGGCGGGGCTAGTTTCGAGTTATTACTGAAGCCGGCCATTGCCAACCTTAGCTCGAAGCGCCCGTGAGTGACTCGAAGTTGCCGTCATTCGCTCGCCGGCGTTTCGAGCTTAGATCGCTTTTCGCTTCGGTATCACTTCTCGCTCGCTTTTTCTACAGCAGGCTTTTCGTCAACTGGTTTCTCGCCGGCCGGTTTATCTCCGAAAGTCACCTTCAGACTAGCTTGCGACGCGCGAAACTCCAGCGACTTATCGGTCGGATCGGCAGTGACCACCAACATGCTGGTATTGCCGTTGATCTTTTGATTGGTCAACGGTTTGCCGTCGCGCACATCCAAACAAATCACATGCGTGTACTGACGGGCATTGCCCGGCGCGACATTCACCTGCTCGTTGACATTGGCCGCGAAGACCAACATCGGCAGGTTGCCCGGCTGATTGAGAACTTGCGCCGTTGGCCCCAGATCGTTGGCCCAGATCAACTTACCCGTCGCGCGATCGAAACCATAGGCGCGACCGTTGATCACCGGGTTCGGTCGGTTACCGTTGTTTTGAATCGGGTAGACATGAGGCGAGCCTTGTTTGTAAACAAACGGCCGGCTGCCGGCGATGACGTAACGATTGTGCTTGCGAAAGACCTGCAGATCCGAAAGCGACGGTTCGGGATCGACCTGCGAATCGATGATAGGTTTACCGTCTGCGAGCGCCGTGACGGTGAACTGCCCCTTGTTGTCCAGCACGGCAAGCTCGTCACCGCCGACCAATTCGGTCTTTGCGCCCATTTGAAAGTTCTTCTTCCATAGCTCTTTATTATCCCACAAATCGTAAATCGTAATAATGGATTTGTTATCGACGGTGAGTTGCGTCACCACGTTGCGTCCGTGCATCATCAACCGCTCGCCGGCCGGAATTTTACGTGTTTCGTTCAGCTTGTGACCATCGAGCGCGCGCAGCACCATGGCCTCTTGGCTATTGGGGGCCACAATAAACACATATTCATCGTCGCCGAAAATTTCGGCCGACGGTCGCATGTCGTGCCGGGTCCAGAGCACTTGTCCGGTCAACGCATCAATGGCCAACAGCTTCTGCCCGCGTTGCAAACAGACCAGCTCGTTACCGACCGACCAGATGCCGCCGATCGGTTGACCGTTTTGATCGATCAATTGGGGGCGCTGCCGGCCGTTGCGCATTTGAAAACGCATGTTGACCATGCCGTTGTTGTCCGACAACGATTCGCTGACATCGTGTCTCCAAAGCACGCGCGCTTTGCCGTCCTTGCCGGCATTCAACGTGTCGATCGCCAGAACCTGCGAGCCGATATGAACTAACAGCAGATGACCGTTCGCCCGCGACCAACCCCATCCGTTGTAATTGTTGCGAATGGGTTTCTGCGGATCGGCCAGGGCAACGCGAAACTGCTCGCGGCCAAGGCCGTCGCGAGCGACCAACTCTTGGTTCTGTTGATCGATTTCTAAACTTTGGTCGGTAAAGAACGGTTCACGGCCCGCGCTGACTTCAAGCTGGATGGCGTAGTAATTCAACGACTTGGTGCCGGTCTCGGTCTTGATAACATCCGTCGGCCATTCCAACGGCGAACCCATCAATGGTCGAACCGGCGAATCGGTCGCCAATGCATCGACCAACTCTCGCCCCGTCTTGCCGTCATGAACCAGTTCCTTGGCCCACGCGCCGGAAAGTCGGCGATAACATTTTGCCGCTTCATCGACGCGGCCGGCACGAACCATCAGCTCGGCCACTCGCAAAGTTGTCGCACGAGTCTGTTGCGCGTCGCGTCCGCGATCGCTTTGCAGCAGCAGCCATTCGGCTTCGAGCCAATTGCGATCGCCGACAAGTCGCTCGAACAATCGCTCGCGCACCGCAGGCGCTACTTCGTGCGAGCCGAAGTAACTCAAAAACTTACGCAAATCGTCGGCCTTGTTCGTTGCGGCCAACTGTTCTGCCTGTGCTCCGATCAGTTCGTCCATTTTATGTCGATCTTCCGGCTTGGCAGCCGCACGCAGTTCGGCAATGCGCGCCTGGACCCACCGATCGCGCCGCACCGACAACTCGCCGCCGGGCAGCGGTTCCAACTCGGAGGGTTGATCGCCCGGCTGACACATTTTGACGAACGCCTCGAACGCTGCCATGTTGTCGCCGGCAGCCTGAAGACCCAGCGCCATCTGCCGGGCCAATGCGACGCGTTGCTCGGGTTCGGTCAATAGCTTTTCAATCGCGCCAATTTGCGAACGGTGTTTTGTGAAGTTGAGTCGCAGTGCTTCGAGATGCGCCTCGATCAATAGCGTGCGGACCTGCGGACTTTGCCCATTCAATTCGAATGCGCGGGAAAGCTGTTCAAGGCCCTCGTCCAGTTTGCCTTGATCGACCAGAATTTCACCGAACATGGCCAGCGCCGTGGGATCGTTCGGCGTGTTTTGCAAGGTTCGCGCGGCCCATTGTTCGCGTTCATCGAGTTGGAAGAAACAATCGAGCGAATCGTCGGTTTGCGATAGTACCGACCCTTGATAGCAAACCAAATTGCCGGGGACATAGCCTTTACGCGATTTCGCACGGGCTTTTACGATGCCGTCGGCCATTCCGACCTTGATCACTTCGGCCGACGACAAGGGCACAAAATAGTGACCGCCGCTCAAAAATCCGCGACCGCTGGGCACCGTGGCAGCCGTTGTGCTGCCGGCCAATTTGGCCGGCTCCCAAGCAACTGCGCCGTCGTTCACCTTGAAACCGCGGATATCTCGCTTGCCGACGATGGCGGCCACACCGTCGTGCACGCCGGCAACATACAAATTATCGCCGCGCGGAATACTCCACGACAGCTTTCCGTCCGCAAGGTTGATGCAATGAAGTTGATCCGAATCGATCGGCGTCACCACTACCCGACCGTCTGCCAGAATCGCGGTGCCGTCGACCCAACGATCGCGACTGAACG
>JAYTAU010000424.1:0-3750 GCA_043737375.1 Planctomycetia bacterium | reverse complement strand
GGGCCTGATAATGATTGGGATCGATGGTCAGGGTTCGTCGAAAGTAGTCCGCTGCTTCGTCGAGCTGGTTCGATTGTTCGAGCACTCGGCCCAAGGCAAAACGGAGATCGGCATGTTTCGGCGTTCGCGTCATGGCTTGCCTCAGCAAGATCGCCGCCTCGTCGTAACGTTGGTCTTCGCATAAGACTTCGGCCAGCGCCGTGTACAGCGACACTCTCGTCGGGTCGACTGCGATCGCGCCTTCGAGCTGCTCGATGGCCTGATCCAGGCGGCACAATCCGCGCAACGACTTGGCTTTCGCGACCAATGGATCGGCCGCCGCCGGTTGAAGCTCGGCAGCGCTGTCGAGCGACAATAGCGCCTCGTCATTGCGATCGAGTTTTGCCAACAGCAATCCCAGTTCGTAATGAGCTAGATAGAACTTGGGATCGAGTTCGATCGCGCGGCGATAGCTGGCGATCGCTTCGTCCATCCGCCCGGCATCGGCGAGTGCTGCCGCCAAATCGCAGCGACGCGCAGGGACCGCTTCGGCGGTGGCCAAGGCACGCGTGATCGAGCGGATGGCCAGCTCGGTCTTACCCAAACGCCGTGCAACACGGCTCAAACCTTGCAGCGCCGAAGGGTAACGCGGCGCAGTCAACAGAATCTCGCGATACAACGATTCGGCTTGTTGCAGTTCACCCCGTTCGGCGCAGGCATCGGCCTGTTTCAATAAGTCGGGTATCGATTCCAACGTGGCCTTCACCGAGAATTCGGACGAGCCCAGCCAAGCGATTTCGGCAGGTGCTTGCTGCGAACAACCCGCAGGTGTCGCTTGCAGCGGCGCATCGACTTGCAACGCGCGACGCCGGTACTCGCCATCGGGAGCAGCGGCCAGTTCGGATATCATGCGGCCCAACCGATCGAACACGGGCCGCCAATCGTTGCGTCGGGGCTGCCTGAATAGTCGCACACCCGTGTACCAAGGGCTGGTATCGCCCGCGACCATCCAACGCCACGAAGGGACCATCGGCAACAATGTCCAGGCCGGAGTGCCGACACTGCCCGCGGTATGCACGGTCGCATTGCCGACCGAGATCACTAGATCCAGCGCGGCGATTTTTGCCGCGAAGCTGTCGATGTCGACCAGCGGATCGCCTTGTTCCCAGTCGTGTAGCTCAATGCCAAACTTATCGCGCACCAACTCGGCATCGTCGAGCGAATCGCCATACTGCAAGTTGATAAAGTGTACGCCCTGTTGACGGAACAAGGGTGCCCAGAGTTCGATCGGCGTGGAACGTTTGCGTCGTTCGAGCGGTTTGCCTCCGGCTCGCCACGACACGCCGACTTTCAACCCGCGACCCAACGAAGCAAAACGTTCCTGCCACTGCGCCAGCAACGCCGGGTCCACAGTCAAAAAGCTGGCCCGCTGCGGAAACGATGCGCGCGTCGGCCGCAAGAACAACGGCAAGCTGCCCATCGGAATCTGGTAGTCCACGCGGTCGGGCATCGGCATGGGGGACCAGTCTTTGCGGCGAGCGTAGCCATACACGGTGCATTGCGGAAACGAACGACGAAACAGTTTTTCGAGCCGCAGATCGCAGACGATGATGACTCGGCCGGCGCGCGCGACCAATTCGGGAATGCACGAGCAGAAGACGATTTCATCGCCGATGCCTTGTTCGGCATGCACGACGATCGTCTTGCCGATCAGCGACTCGCCGTTCCAACGCGGCTGTGCGTACTTGTCGATGGCGACCTCCTCGGCCGTCATGCGGTTCTCGTAGCGTTGCCAGCCTGCTTGAAAGTTACCCAAATGCAAATGGCAAATACCCAGGTTCCAGTCGGCGCGAACGTAGCTGGGATCGATCGCCAGCGACCGATCGTAATGCGTAATCGCCTCTTGAATGCGACCGCACTCGCGCAACGCATTGGCCAGGTTGTAATGCGCCAGATGGCAGTCGGGCTTGAGTTCCAGGGCACGTTGCGCCCAAGGAATCGATTCTTCGTAGCGTTCTTGTTGTTCGAGAATGCCTGACAAATTGATCGCCGCGGGCTGAAACTTCGGCTGTATTTCCAAGCAGCGCTCGAAGCAGTCGAACGCGGCCTGGTGATCGTGGTCGTCAAGATGCGCCACGCCGAGTTCGAACCACAGCGGATGCGACCTGGGTGCAAGCTGAGTAGCCTTATCGAGTAGTCGAATCGCTTCGTCGATTGAACCTGCGCGGCGTGCCGCAACGCCGGCAATGCGTAAGCTGATCGTGTGATTCGGATACTGGCTCAAAATTTCCTGGGCAATTACGCCGGCATCGGCAAAACGATCGTCGTTGTACAGCAAGCCTGCCGCGTGGAGCTGTTGTTGAAGTGGAACGGGCAAGGCTTCGTTGGGAGTTTCTTCGCCCACTGCGACGGGTGCCGGCGCAACAACGCGCGGACGAACAGTCGCGGGTGGGGCAATGACAGGTTGTGCAGCTACGATCGGCTGCGCGGCGATTACCGGCTGCGTTTTAGCGACGGGCCGCACGGAAGCAATCAGGGATTTGTGGGCAAGCTCGGCGACCATCGACATCGCGCGGGTGTCGTCGAGCAAGCTAGTGAGATTGGTGCGAGTTCCCTTGTTTTTCGGCTCGATGATCAAGGCTTGTTCGAAGCAGGCTTGAGCTTCGGCAGAGCGACCCATGGTTCGTAATGTGCAACCCAAGTTGTTCCAGGCCGCGGCGTAGTGCGGACTGAGCGTGATCGCAGCGCGGAATGACTGCTCGGCCTCGGCCATGCGATTTTCATCCAACAAGACCGCACCCAGAAAATTCCGCACTTTGGGATTGGTCGGCTGAATGCTCGCGGCATGTTGATACGCGACAACGGCTTCGGATGAATTGCCGATCGCATGCAGCGAGTTGGCCAACCCGAACGCCGCTTCGAAGTCTTGAGGTTCGAGCGCGAGTATCCGGCGATAGCTCACGCCGGCTTCGGCATGTTGTCCGGTCGATTGCTGCAAGCGCGCCAAGTCGAGCCAGACGGTTCGATCGCGGCTGCCCACGGCTGCGGCCCGGCCTAACGATCGCAATGCCAAATCGACACGGCCGGTTTGCTGGGCAAGTTGGCCGAGACAATGCAGCGCAACGAAGTTGCGCGGCGCGTGGGCCAGGATTTCGTGCAGTACCGGCTCAGCTGCTTGCCAATCGTGGGCAGTAAATAACGCCAGCGCGCGATCCAACGATCGCTGCAGGTCGAACGGTTTGGTTCCCGTTGCAAATGTCGGGAAACTCTGCTCGAAGGCGGGCTGTTTCGGTGTGCTGGGGTTCATCGGTGAACCATTGATCAATGAGGTGTGCATAGGCTCTTTCAGCCCCCGGCTTTGCCGGGGGACAGGTTTCAACGTTGAGATGTCGTTTGAAAGATGCGCCGTGAGCAACGTTGGATGAGAATTATGCGTATCCATTTCCAACGGCGACTTTGCGTTTACAGTTTGAGATTGCGCGCTTTTCAGCACTGGCGAAGATAGCGACCTACAACCGTCTGTCTCCCCGCGAAACCGGGGGTTGAAAGTTGTCGAATTCGCCGCTGTTGTTTCAATCAGCGATTGCAACCGTGCGGCTGTCTCGTCAAAGACCATTTGCCAAGCTCCAGCCGCCGGTTGCCGGATGGCTCGCACGCTCGAATACCAGGGATTGGTTTCACCCTCGAGCAGCCAGCGCCAACCGGGCACGGTGGGCAGTAAGGCCCAGGTCGGCGTACCGACGGCACCGGTGATATGCGCCGTGGCGTTGC
>JAYTAU010000423.1:0-9221 GCA_043737375.1 Planctomycetia bacterium | reverse complement strand
TCGATCGCAAAAACCTCACTGCCCAGAATGGCTGCGAATTCGGCGTTTCGCTTCTTCCCAACCCACGAGCGAGCTTGGGTTAGCGATCAGCTTGGCTTTTCGTTTCACTAGTTCTTCGATTTGCCACTGTTGAATCGGCACTTGTTCTGGAGTCATTGCCAAATCGTCCCACAGGTCTTCGACAAGCTGCAGTTTCTCCGCCGGCCCCAAATCAAAAACCGAATCGGATTGCATAAAACACCTGATTGGTAATTGACGAACAATTCAAAATCATGATCCAGCGTACGATTGCTTGCACCGCGACCCGCGGCTAGTGTAACGATTATTGTAAGTCAGCGATTGGATTGATCAACCAAGAGTCAGCGCTGTCATTTTGCAAAATGATCGACCAGCTTTGGCGATAGGTTCTGATCAAACAAAAGTTTCATGAGGCGACAACCAGCATTCGTCGCTCTCGCTCGGCCGCGTATGCTAAGCAGGCTTGGACATCTTCGGCGGTCAAGTATGGAAAATCGTCGAGTAACTCCGCGGTGGTCCTACCCGCGGCAAGATACGACAACACGTCATAGACCGTGATTCGCATGCCGCGAACGCAGGGGCGACCGCCGCGTTTGCCAGGTTCGACAGTAATTCTTTCACGCCAGCGGTCGTTCATGAGATCAGTTTTGGCAGTTGACAAGTCGGTCAGAATCCGGATCCGTCCGATGAATCCGTGAGGTTATAGTCCGAAGTTACATCCTAAGTATAACATCATCTTTCTAGCGCGTGTTCTGTGGAAAAACTCAGCGGTTCCCGATTCGCATGACACCAATACTCGGTTCTCAGTACAGAACTTGGGCCGCCGCCCTGGCCATCACCGCGCTGATGGTCGTGCAACTGCGCCTGCAAGGCCGCTCGTTCTGGTGCGAATGCGGTCGCTTCATTCCTTGGATCAGCGACATTTGGAGTTCGCACGCCTCGCAGCATTTGGCCGACCCTTATTCGCTGACGCACGTGCTGCACGGGTTCTTGTTTTGGTGGCTGATTGGTTGGCTGTTCCCCAAATTGCAGTTCGGTTGGCAGCTCTGTATCGCACTCGTCATCGAAGCCGGCTGGGAAATTTTCGAGAACACGCAGTTCGTCATCAATCGCTACCGCGAGGCGACGGCTGCCCTGGGCTACGAAGGCGACTCGATCGGCAACTCGCTGGGCGATCTGCTCTCGGCTGCGCTCGGGTTTGTCATCGCCAGAAAACTTGGCTGGCGCTTAGCGCTACAGTTGTTTGTCGCGATCGAGCTGCTATTGCTGTTCTGGATTCGCGACTCGCTGCTGCTGAATACCGTAATGCTGCTCACACCGATCGAAAGCGTCAAGCGCTGGCAGATCGGGCAGTAAGAATTCCGAATACGCGATTGGCTTCGTGCGGCGTCATTTACCGCTTGCGATACTCGGTCGTAAGCACGCCGGCGAAGCCCCAGTTCTCGGGCTCGATCTCGTCGATCACAATGTGCGTATGATCCGGCCGCTTTCCCAACACGCGCACCAACGTCTGCGTGATCTCGGCGACGAGCTGCGCCTTCTGTTCGACCGTGACGCCATCTTTGGTGATTCGGACGTTGACGTAAGGCATTGTTGCTTGTAGGTCACGAAGTCGTCGAAGCGACACTAAACCGTGTCGAAAGTTTATGGTCGAAAGTGCCATTCCCAGACGGTGCCGTCATCGGGATGTTCCACCGCCCCAATCATCTGAAAATTTAACCGCTTGAGCAACTTTGTCGAGGCGTTTTCTTCCGGCAAAGTTTGCGCAGTGACCAGAACGCCCGGCGCATCGACCGCAGCCATTGCGACAAGCCGTTTGGCCATGGCCGAGGCGTATCCGCGTTGCTCGAAGTCGGGAAACGTGAAATACGCGATCTCGACGCGACCGTCGTCGATCGGTTTTTTGAACCCGCATCCGCCCACGACCTGACCTTCGACCAGGGCCAAGTAACCGATCCACGGCGGCTCGTAACCGGCGGTCGAGTACAATGCGGCCATACCGGCGCAAATCTCTCGCGCGGTCTCGGAAAGCTCGCCGGCAATCGCTTCAGGTTGCCCATCTTTTTGAATTGGAACGAGGCGCAATTGAATCCTCTTGCTTGCGAGGGCGATTACTTTTGTTGTTGCAGGTTGGTTGAAGATTCCGCGTGCTTGGTATTTCGCCAGACCTGTTGCATCAATTCATATCCGACCGGATCGTGCTGTTTCAACTCGGCGGTCGTGAACGGAAAGAAATCGTTCTTGCCGAAGTAGGCTTCCGTCAGTTCTGCGAAGTATTCTTCTTTGTTGGTCAGCGCGTACGCTTTGTGTTTGGTGCCTCCGATCCGTTCGACCGACTCGTACAATTTATGTTTGACGGCATGTTGATACGCGTCTTCGATGCCTTGATGCTTGAAACCTAGCACTATGTGATGATAAGCGTGCGCCAGTTCGTGCAGCACCATCCAGGGCTGGTCTTGCTTGGACCATTTTACAAAGTTGCGGGCGTTGGAGATTTCGACTGCGCCGGCTTTGTCGGGGTTGTATCCGTGTTGTTTTAGCCAATTGGCAGAGGGATGAAATTCGGCCGCGCCGCGCGGCTTAGCTTCCCATTCGATCCAAAACGGCACTTTTTTCATCGCCGTCCAATGCTCGTCGGACAACACGCGCTCGATGGCCTTGAGCTGCGAAGCCAATTCCTTACGCGCGGCGGCCGTATCGTCCGGGTGTTCGATCACCTGAGGATGGATGAAGACCGCGAAGCCTTCAATCGTCTCTTGTTGATAGACCGACGAGGGCGAAAACGTGCGATCCTTTTCCGGCGCGCTTTCGGCAGCAACGGCGATTTGCCCCGCCCATACGCCCAGACCGATGATTAGTATTGCTCGCACGACGGATTCTACAGTTGATTAAATGATCAGTAAGTCCAATCACAACCCGAAGCGTAAGCGAGGATTGGCACCAGTTGCAGTCATTTCCTTGCTTACACGTCGGGTTAGGATGAGTATTGTTAGGGCCTCTAAATCAATCTGTCATCACTCGCATCGCCGCAACGTCACGGCAGCGCGTTCCCTACAGTATATCGCGCACCAATCGTTGCAGCACTTCAATCCCACGCTCGATCGTGCGTTCGTCCGCGGCATACGACAATCGAAAGTGCGTATCGCTGTGGCTGAAGATCTTGCCCGGAATGATCAGCAGTTGATTCTCGATCGCCCGCGAGACGAACTCGGTCGCGTTACGCCAAGGATACTGCGGTCCCAGCGGCACTTTCGGAAACGCATAAAACGCGCCGCCGGGCGTAACCAGTTCGTAGTCATGTCGCAACCCTTCGACAATGCGATCGCGCTTCGCGCGGTACGCATCAATGTGCATCTGCATATCGATGTCCATCGCCGCGACGCCGGCCCATTGAAACGGCTGGGGCGCGCAGACGAACGAGTACTGTTGCACCTTGATCATCTCCTCGACGATCGCCCGCGGGCCATGCACCCAACCGACGCGCCAGCCGGTCATGGCGTACGACTTCGAAAAGCCGTCGATGACCAACGTTTGATCGTTGTACTTGGCCGGCGAAATGTACGGCGCATCGTAGCAGAACAGACGATAAATCTCATCGCTCAGCAGGGCCACATTCTTCTCGGCCGCCAGTTCGGCGACCCCGCGAACCTCGCCTTCGCCGGCCGTGTAGCCGGTCGGGTTGGCAGGGCTGTTGAACAGAATCAACTTCGTGCGCGGCGTGATGGCTGCGCGGACTTTTTCAATGTCGATCTTAAAATCGGGATACGTGTCAACCACCACCGGCACACCATGCACCAGCTTGATCAGCGGCTCGTACATCACAAAGCACGGGTCAAATACAATCACTTCGTCGCCCGGGTTGACCAGCGACATCATCGCCAGAAACAGCCCGCCGCTGGTGCCGCTGGTGACGAACAACGAGCGATCCGCATGGCCGAACTCTTGCTGCACCTGGGCTTGCAATTTTTCTCGCAGCGTCGGCACGCCTTGCGTGAGCGAGTATGCATTTTTGCGGCTGCCGATGGCGTCGATCGCCGCAGCGCGCGCGGCCGGCGGAACATCGAAGTCGGGCTGGCCGATCGACAGATTGATCGGGTCGGTCATCTTGGCGGCAAGCTCGAAGACCTTGCGAATGCCCGAGGCATCGAACGATAAAGCGCGGTCAGAGATCCAAGGATGCGGCATAGCTGCGAAGGACGAAGTACGAAGGAGGAATTACGAAAACGGCAACTCTTTAGTGGACTAAAACAGTTTCAAAGGAATTGGCCGCGAATCAAAGCAAATGGATGCCAATCCGACCAATGCCGATTTGCGTTTATATGCGTTCATTTGCGGCAATTTCCTGAGGTACTCTAAAAGGCTAAACCGACGCGCGCGACTTTTTCCGCGCGTGTGCAAAATCACGCAAAATGCGTAATAATTAACCATCCTTCCAGGTAGTCCACGTATCGTAAAACACTCGGGTCAAATTGTTTACATCGATCATGGCTGTCGATTCCGACCAGAGTTATTGCGCACAACTGGTCAGTTTATGTGCGGATTGATTCGCGGGTTGCGGGTTAGCAGTCGAATTCAGTGTCGACCCTGACCTCTTCACACTAGCGTAAGTGCCGGCTTGATTTCAAGCGCTAAGTCGGCCCTCGTTCGGCGCTTCATTTTACACCACCTCATCGGCGACGTGGAGCAGGGCAGGGGAGTCTTTGATTTCGCCTTTGGCGTTCGGGACCGCTGCACCGTATTGTACGACCGCGACCATCGCCAGCACACCGACCAGCGCCGTGATCTGCAGCATGGTCACTTCTTCGGTATCGAGCCAGCCCCACATCAGCGCGCCGATCGGCACGATGTATGTCACCATGCCCGCGAACAGGGGGCCTTGTTCGACAATCAGTCGGTTGAACAAATACGTTGCCACGCCGGTGCCCAAGACTCCCAAAATCATGGCCGAGGCAATCGCCACGCTGAGGGTCGACGACGTCGCGTAGCCGTCGCGGAAACTTTCGGACGGCAGCGCGACGGCCAGCGGAACGAGCACGAAACTGGTCATGCCCAACGCGCTGGCCGTCAACGTTAGCGGCGACATGGCGGTCAGCTTCAATCGAATGATACTATTTCCGATCGCATAACATAGCGGCACACTGACGGCCAACAACAGATCGTACCAGGGGACCGATCGCGACACGCCGTCGGCCATGATCAACCCCAGGCACACCAGCCCGCCAAGAATGCCGACTAGCTGCCGCCGCGTGGGATACACGCCCAACATCGGCATGCCCACCAGCACGGTGATCAACGGCGTAAAGCTAACGGTCAAGGCAATAAAGCCACTTCCGTGCAGCGGAACCAGATACGGCTGAATGGTGTACGGCCAGGCGTAGCTAATCAGCGCAGCCAGCGCCAGCGGCCAAAAATGTGCGCGATCGACGCGCCATTCGCGTCGCTGCCAGTACGCAATCGCAATCAGCACCGCGGCGCCGCCGGCGACACGCCAAACGCCGATGCTGATCGGCCTGAAGACCAGCGATGCTTTTTTCATCAAGATGAAGCTCGCCCCCCAAATCGCGCAGACCAGCAAGAACATCAAGTAGGGCATGGAGCGAATAGGGGCGAGTGGTGAGCGGTGAGCAAATTCCCACTTGGGGCGACCGTACGCCGCCGAGATGGCAATCTACCAATTTCCGTCTCACTTTTGTTCAGTCGGGGATTTTTTAAGATTCAACTTTTCGCCCAACACTACTAATCGCTCTAGCTGTTTGCGCCGCTCGTCGGCCTGTGCGTCCGCATCGATGCCGTGCCTGGTCACGCGATCGTATTCTTTCTGCTCATCATTCGTTTGATCGTTGATTTCCTTCATCGTCGATCCGATCAATCCTTCCAGCACGCGCTTGGCCGTGGCTTCGTCACGACCGACACCCACCAGCTTGCCTGACGTGCGTAGGGCAGCCATTTTGTCCCGAGCCCGGCGGGCACCGATCTCGGAGATGTCGAAATGGCCTTGCTCGTGGTCGAGAATTCGCGCGCTCTCAGGCCGCATGTTCCACGATTGCGATTGTTCGATATAGTTCGCGATTTCGAGTTCTGTGATCATTGCCGTCCAACGCTTCTCGCGCCCGCTGGTTCGATAGCGATAGTTGTAATTCACTTGACAGCGGGTCGAGGCGACCATGGTGATTCCGCCGCTGGCAGGTAACGGGTCGGGCGCTTTGCCTGTGAAGTCGGCAATCGTCAGCGGACCTTCGGCGTAGTTGCGAAGCTTGGGTTCTGGTTTGTCGGCAGGTTCGACGGCCGAACTAAAACCCGAGCGTGCGACGGCCCACATCGCCATCGCAATCAGCAAGAAATTTCGTAACGACGAGGACTTGAGCACAAGGCGATCCGCAGTGCGACAGCAATCGAGAAAGCGACGACATCGCCATTATGCTGCCGCGCCGGCGGATTGGATAGCGGGTGAGGTCAAGTCTTTCGCTTCGGAATTAGGCCGGACTGAGCGTCAACGGAAGCACCGTCGATAAACCAAGCCCCAACTCAAAAACGCCCTCATCGAAGCGTTCCTCGCTGCCTCTCCCGGCGGGAGAGGGAAGGAAATTGTCACACGTCGTTAGAGTCGCAAACCGACTACCGCACCTTGCATTTGAACCGCACCAAGCCGCCGTCGCCGGCTTTGATCGGATCGAGAATTTCCCATCGCAGCACCAACGACTCGCCCTGATTCGGCTCGACCGAGAAGTTGGCCGGCACACTGGCTTGTGCCGTGTTGGGCACATATTCCAAGCGCGTAGTCAAGCTATCCATGAGCGTCACGTTGCCGATGGTCTGATTGCCGACGTTGTCGAAGCGCAACGTGAATTCGATCTCCTCGCCTGGCAATGCGTTGGGGGCCGAAGCGACTTTGCAAACGCGCAGCTTGGGGTTGCCGGGCAGATCGACCCTGTACTCGACTTGCGCCTGCTTGGTGCCGGTGTCGGCCTGCGCACGACGACCTTCGATCACGACTTGCACCGCTTGATCGCGCGTCCATTGAATAGCGGCCTGTACGCTTTTCGCGAGGAACGCTTTCTCGGATTCTTCGATCAGGCCGGTGCGAATGACGGCAAAGTTTTCGTAAGCCTTCAGACGATCGGTCACGGCAAACGGCAACACGTTATTTTGTTGGCCGGCCGCCAGTTGATTTTCTTGCACGATAATCGGTGGGCGTGCACCGCTTTGACCGAGCGGTTGCAACGGTTGCAATGCGGTCGTCGTGCGTTGTTGATCTTCGAATCGTACCAGCCCGATCGGCTGCACAGCGCCTCCGGCCTTGGCAATTTGAGCGCCTTCTTGCAACCCGTCGACGCGACGCACCGCGGCGAATCGCGGCGCGTACAAGCAAACGCGGTTCGAAGGCTCGACCAGCGTGCGTCCATCGAGCGTATCGTAATGCGCGACCGTGTCTTCGAGATCGAGCCCGTCGACGCGCCAGTCGTCGCGCACACGGACGACCCCGTTCTGATCGCCGCCGTCGAAGACGAATTCATCTTCCGGCCAAGGGCCGGCGATTCCAGGCGGCTTCCACGGGCCATACGATTGGAGCGGCAGCGGCGGACCGGCGACAGGCACGGACGGCCCTGCCATCGACTCCGCATATCCAGGCAGCGCGCCGGGCACGGTGTAACCATCTTCCGAATGACCGGTGAAGGCTGTCGGGGGCAAGGTGTTGGCCGGCCCTTGCATACCAGGACCGAAGGCTTGCTCAGACTGGCCAAATTGACCGGGCATCATCGATCCGCCGCCGGAGAAGTTACGCTGCGGAGCATTTGCACCACGATTATACGGCGCGCGGCACGAGCAGATTGAAAGTGCCAACAGAGCGAACAGCGTGTAGCGCATGGATTCGAACCGATCAAATTTTCTGACGTTGATCATTGGATTGTGAAGTTGCTCGATGCATGTGGGCCATTGGCCGCACCGCTACGCCGTACGAGTTTAATTGCTACGTGTCGCGTCCCTCAATCCTCGTCCCTCGCTGCTCGATCCTCACCCCTCATCGCTTGCCACCGCTTGCGAGCTAATGCGTTTCTTTTCTTCCAACGGCTTCTTCCCGCCCATGGAACGCGATAGCGGACCAGGGACGATCGGCGTTGGCGGTGTCAGGCTCGTTGGTTTGGTAATCGTCGGAATGGGCCGGTCGACTCCGGCACCATCGATCATCAACAACGGGGGCACGTTTGAAATACTTGCCTGATCGTGTTGATAATTCGATTGACGGCCGGCCAGCATTCGCTCGACCACCGAGCGTGTAATCGCCGGTTGCGGCTCGGGATTATCGGCCGTCGGACTAAATCCACGCGCACGTTTGGCCATTACCATTCCATCGGGCGTTAATGGCTCGCCGCCGGCGGGCACTCCGCCCCATAGCGGCAACGAGCGCGGCACCAGCATCATGGGCGAACCGAACATGAACTTTTCGTCGGGTCCGCTCGCCTCAGGCAAGCGACCACCCATCCGTAGAATTGCCATCGGTCGACCCAAACGGTCGGCGACGGCCAATGGGTCTTCAGTCGGACGGATTTCGAAATACTGTTGCGTATCGTCGGCCCCCTGTGCGGAAGGCAATGCGTTGCGCGGGTTCTCGAGATAGATCACTCGCGTCACAAACTTGCCCTCGATCGCCATCAACAAATCTTGTTGTGCAATTTCGATGGGCACCGAGAAGCGAAATTCTTCGCCGACGGGGGGATACAGCCGATTGACCAGCTCGATGGTAGGAAAAACTTCGGCACCGGGTTGATCGGGAATGTTGATTACCCGTAACCGATAGACCGGCGCGATGAGCATCCCGACCTTGAATGGGGTCGCTTGCCCGTCGGTAAACTGACCGTCGATTGCCAGCGAGACTTCGCTTCCCTTGGGCGCTCGCACTTCAACCGGTTGAAAGTACCCAGGCAACGGTCCCCCTCGCAGCAACTGTCGGCTGCCAATCGCTCCCGGAGGTAGTGCGCCGGCGTGTTCGTAGTGCTGTCCGGTCGACTGCGCGCACAGCGATGCAGCCATCAGGCAGACACACCAACACACCAGCAATCTGAGCGCCGGTTGTGGTCGAAGGTTGAGCATGAATGTATGCCGGAAGTCATTCCGTTTATTTGAGATCGTTTAGCAGTAGCGATGCTGAGCGCTCACTAAACGACGCGCCCTCACCGCTCGTTCCTCGCTGCCTCTCCCAGAGG
>JAYTAU010000422.1:0-9225 GCA_043737375.1 Planctomycetia bacterium | reverse complement strand
GTACCCAACTACGGCCGCTACCCGGTCGCGCTGGTCCGCGGCGAAGGCTCGCACGTTTGGGATGCCGAGGGAAATCGCTACCTCGACTTTTTCCCCGGCTGGGGCTGTAACCTGCTGGGGCATTGTCCCGAGCCGGTCGTGCGCGCCGTGCAACAGCAAGTCGCCACGATGATCCATGTGCCCAACACCTGGTACACCGAGGCCCAGGGTCTATGGGCACAGGCCCTCTCCGAACGTAGCTTCGGCGGGCAGGCGTTCTTTTGCAATTCGGGGACTGAAGCCAACGAAGCCGCCATCAAACTCGCGCGGCTGCACACGCCCAAAGAGCGCTACAAGATCATCACCTTTCGGGGCGGCTTCCATGGTCGCACGCTCGGCGCAACGGCGGCCACGGCGCAGCCCAAGTATCACGAAGGTCTCGGGCCGTTGATGGCCGGGTTTGTCTATGCACCTTACAACGATCTCGAAGCGGTTACCAAACTGATTGACGGCGAGACCGCCGCGATCATGCTCGAACCGATCCAGGGCGAAGGGGGCGTGCAGATCCCCAGTCGTGAGTTCCTGCAGGGCTTGCGCAAACTGTGCGACGACCACAAGTTGCTGCTGATGTTCGACGAGGTGCAAACCGGCTGCGGACGCACCGGCGAATGGTTTGCCTATCAACATTTCGGCGTCACGCCCGACGTGATGACGTTGGCCAAGTCGCTCTGTGCGGGAATCGCCGGAGGCGCGATGCTGACCACGGCCGAAATCGCACCCAGCTTGCGCCCCGGCATGCACGCCGCGACTTTTGGCGGCAATCCGATTGCCGCGCGAGCCGGCATCGCCGCGCTCGAAATGATCGAGCAAGACAATCTGCTTGATAACGCTAAGCAATTGGGCCAGGTATTCAAGGAACGTCTAGAATCCCTCAAGCATGAGTGCGACCTGATTCGCGATGTGCGCGTGCTGGGCGTGATGATCGGCGTCGAGCTGACCATCGAGGGCGCGCCGATCGTCAAGGCTTGCCTCGAAAAGCGCTTACTGATCAACTGCACACAAGGCATCGTGCTGCGACTTTTGCCGGCCATGAATCTGACCATCGAACAAGCGCACGAAGGCATCGATATCTTGGCAAACGTATTGAAAGCTGTTGGAGGCAACGACTGAAACAGACCGCATTAAACTGGTTGAACCACGAAACACACGAAAAACACGAAAGAAGGTAAAAGGTAAAGTGAAACTCAACTGGCTAAGGGGCGCAACACCTGCGGTTTAAAATCTGGCTTCATGACGTATCTCAAACAATTATTTTTCTGCAAAGCCGATTCTTAAATTGCCTCAAGTCGAACGAAGTCATCACTTCCCCTTTCGTGTCTTTCGTGTGTTTAGTGGTTCAATTGTAGTTTCGTGGTCACAGGTGCATTCCCCACTCCCCATTCCGACTTTCCCATTCGTTCTGCTTCATGCGTCATCTTGTCACGGTCACTGATCTCAATGCCGCCGAAATCGACCGCATCTTCGCGATTACCGAGGACTTGAAGACCAAGTATCAGCAGGGACTGCGCGAACCGCTGCTGCCCGGCCGAGTGATGGCCCTGCTGTTTGAAAAGCCGTCGCTGCGAACGCGCGTCAGTTTCGAAGCCGCCATGATTCATCTGGGTGGAAGCAGCATGTTTTTGGGAGACGAGGTCGGCTTCAACTCGCGCGAGAGCATGGCCGATTTCGGCCGCGTGCTCAGTCAGTATGTCGATGTGATTTGCGTTCGCGCCAAGTCCCACAAAACCGCAACCGAACTGGCCAAGTACGCCGAATGCTCGGTTATCAACGGACTTACCGATCTCGCCCACCCTTGCCAGGCGCTGGCCGATCTTTACACGCTGAAGGAACTGGTCGGAAAATTGCGCGGGCTGACGCTGGCATTCATCGGCGATGCGAACAACGTCTCGCGCAGTTTGCTCGCAGCCTGCGGACTGATGGGCATGAAATTCGTCATGGCCACTCCTCAGGGGTACGAGTTCGACGCTGAATACCTCCAACAAATGCGTAAACAAATCCCGGGCCTCGAATTCCAATGGACCACCGACCCGCGCGAGGCCGTTCGCGGAGCGGTCGCCGTGTATACCGACGTGTGGGCCAGCATGGGACAAGAGGCCGAGGGTGCGAAACGACGCAACGACTTTGCCGACTATCAGGTTAACGCCGCGCTGATGAAACTGGCCGGCGACGCTTATTTTATGCACTGTCTGCCGGCGCGTCGTGGCGAAGAAGTGACCGATGACGTGATGGACAGCCCGCGCAGCGTGGTGGTCCCGCAAGCCGGCAACCGCATGCATGTGCAAAAGGGAATCGTGGCGTGGCTGCTGGCACAAAAGTAATGGGGAAATGGGAATGGGGAATGGGGAATGAATTTGGTAGTCTGAAACCTGCATTCCCCACTCCCCATTCGCAACGGGTGGGCCGTTGGCCTCACCGCTAAGCAGCCGTTGGTGCTCAACGATTGCTTTGCTGACCGCGCTCCCCAATCCCCACTCCTCCTTCCCTGATCCCCGACCCCCGATCCCTAACCCCTCAGCTGCATGCGTCACGACGGCCGCGCTGCCAACCAACTACGCCCTCTAAAAATCACTCGTGGCTTCACGCGCACCGCACCGGGCAGTGTGCTGATCGAAGCGGGCGGCACGCGCGTGCTCTGCACGGCCAGCATCGAGAATAAGGTGCCCGAATGGATGGTCGGCAAGGGGCGAGGCTGGCTGACCGCCGAATACAACATGTTGCCCGGCAGCACCACGCCGCGCAAAAAGCGTGAGCGCGATGGCAAGGTCGATGGTCGCACGACGGAAATTCAACGTCTGATCGGTCGTTCGCTGCGCGCGATTGCCGATCTCGACGCGCTGGGCGAACGCTCGATCGTCGTTGACTGCGACGTGCTGGAAGCCGATGGCGGCACCCGGACCGCGAGCATTACTGGCGCATTCGTGGCACTGGTCGATGCCATTGCTTCGATCGATGCGTTGAAAACTCAGAGCCTCGGCGTCCGCGCTCAAGTCGCGTCTGTAGCGAACGCCCTCCGTGGCGTTCCGGAACCAAATGTAATCCCGGAACGGCACGCAGGCACGTTCCCTACAGGCAACGATCCGACGTTACAAGCTAGTTCTTCGAGCCGCGTCCCCGCCGAGGGAAACCCCGCCGCTCGCTATCCGCTCACCCACAGCGTCGCCGCGATCAGCGTCGGTCTCGTAGACGGCGTGCCCGTGCTGGACCTCGACTACAAAGAGGACTTCGCGGCCAGTGTCGACATGAATGTCGTGATGACGGGCGACGGGCGATTTGTCGAAGTGCAGGGGACCGGCGAAGAAGCAACCTTTAGCGCGGACGAACTCAATGCGCTGGTCGCTCTAGCGCGAGGCGGTATCGAGCAACTGGCAGCAATGCAGCGCGCAGCCCTGGGCGAGCGCTGGCCGTGGCCGCAAAGCGTGAAAGCGTGAAATCGGAAAGCGTGAGATGAGAAGTCCAAATCGACGGCACCTCAAATCTCCAGCCTTGCACCCCGAGCCTCTAGCCTCTAGCCCCGACAATTCGTATCATCGCAGTTCACGTTCGGACCGGCTAATAATCCCAACTATCAGAACACAATATCCATGCCTGCAATTACCAACGACCGAATGCGCGATTGGATTCTCACGCTGCTCAACGCCAATCCCAAGACGCCTAACGGGACGCTCGACACGTATCTTAAAGCAATCCCGCGACTGGACTCCTTGGCCGACGTTCCGCGCGGTACACCAGTGCTGATCCGCGGCGATGTCGATGCCAAGCCAGGCAAGTCGGTCGGCGAAGGAGATGAGCGCCTGCGATCGATGGTCGACACGCTGAAATTTGGCGTCGAGCGTGGCTGGAAGCAAATCATCTTCGGCCATATCGGCCGCAAGCCCGAGGGCTCGCTGGCGGACGTCGCCAAGCGGATCGGCGAACTGCTCAAGCAAGAGGTGCAACTCATCGCCGATTGGTGGGACGAATCTTCGCAGACCGTGCCAGCAAAAGTGACGCAGGCGATCGCCGCCGCGCCGGCCGGCAGTGTACTGGTGCTCGAAAACACGCGAGCCTACAAAACCGAACGCCTGCTATGGGACGCCTCGCCAGAGAACGCCGCCGAGCTGGCACCCAAGCTCGCCAACTTCGCCAACGAGGTCGCTGGCAAAGTCGCCAAGGTCTACGTTAACGAGGCGCTATCGGCCGGCAGCTTAGATAGCTCATCGACCGTCGTCCCCGCCGCGATGGACCGCGTTGCCTTGGGCAAGTACGTCGCACACGAATTTGACAAGCCCATGCAGCGCTGCATGCAAGCGCAGTTGGTTGTATTTAGCGGGCTAAAAATTGACAAGCTTGACGACTTGCAAGCGATGATCGATCGCGGCACCATCCGTTGGGTGTTCGCGGCCGGATCGTTGGCGATGGCGCTGCGCAAGGCCGATGCCGAACTAGCCGGCAAGGAATTCGGGCTGGGTCAGGCCGAGAGTCCGGCTCACAGCGACAAGCCGTACTTCATTCCGCGCGAGCGAGTGGAGCAAGCCAAGCGAATGATCACCGAGGGCCGCGGCAAGGGCATTCAGTTCGTGCTGCCGGTCGATTCGATTCTGCAAGATGGCCGCGCCGCCGATGTGATCGGCCCCGACGATCAGCAGTTCGACATCGGGCCAAAAACGAGCGAACACTTCGAAAAGAAAGTCGGCGAGTTTCTCGAATCAGTCAAGCCATCGATCGGCACGGCCAAGCCGCCGGTCGCATTTCACAACGGCGTGTTCGGCATGTTCGAAGATCCTCGCTTCGAAGAAGGGACGCGGCGTTTCGTGAGCCAACTACAACGCATGAAGCAAGCCGGGGTCGAGGTCTACGTTGGCGGCGGCGAAGGAGGCAAGGCGCTAGAGAAATACGGCCAGCCTGATTGGGTGACGCACTGTTTTACGGCCGGCGGCACGGTGCTCAACGCGCTGGGCAGCCTGCCGGTTCCGTATCTGCAGGCACTCTCGATGGCGGCGAAGTAGATTCATTTAGCCACAGAGATCACCGAGGTCACAGAGAACAGGAATTTACCACGGAGACGCGGAGGCACGGAGAGAATTTATTGAGACTTGATTGCCATGACCTATAAACTTTTGGTAGCGGACATAAATAATCTGTTGTACGACTGCTGGGATCCGATCGGTGTGAATGGTCAGGCACCACGTGACGAATATGAAAGCTATGTGCCAGTTTTAATTAAGCTCGCTTTCGGCGAACATGCCTTTCAAGAAGTGGCAAAGCGGCTTGGGGAAATTGAAGTCGACATGATGCAGCTTCCGCCATCTGGCGAACCCCATCGCCGCAAGATTGCTGCGAAAATCATACAGCTAGCACAGCAATTTGAAAATCCAACGGTTCGCAAGTAATCCAGATTAATCGCTCATCCATTTATCCTCTCTGTGTCCTCTGTGACTCTGTGGTTCATCTGCTCCGTGGTTCACCTGCTTTATTGAAGCACGCGGGTTGATTCACCGCACAGCCGCTTCGCTTCGGCCATCGTCGGCGCTTCGGCGATTGCCCGTACGATCGGCTCGGTATTGCTCGCCCGCACCAGCAGCCATTTGCCTGGCCAATCGAAGCGCAAACCATCCAGACAGTCGCACTCGGCTCCGTCAAAATGTTTTTGCAGCGCGGCCAGACCCCCGGCGAGCTTCTCGCTCGGCAAGGTGACCTTGGTCTTGCAGATGCTGTACTTCGGCAGTTCATCAGCTAACTGACTAATCGCGCGTTCGCGCGACGTCATCGCTTCGAGCAATAGCGCCATGCCGACAAAACTGTCGCGCACCAATCCCACACGCGGATCAATCACACCGCCGTTGCCTTCGCCCCCCAACACCGCATTGTGCTGCAACATTGCATCGACCACGTTGGCTTCGCCCACCGCCGAGCGATAAAATTTGACGCCGTACTTGGCCGCCAAATCTTCGGACATGCGACTAGTTGAACAATTGGTGACGATCGGCCCCTTGGTGCGGCGCAGCACGTGATCGACGCACATCGCCAGCGTGTACTCCTCGCCCAAGTAGCGACCGGTCTCGTCGATTACGGCCAGTCGATCGGCATCGGGGTCTTGGCAAAAACCGACGTCGGCGCCGACTTCGACCACCTTGGCCAGCACGGTCGCCAGGTTCTCTTCGGTCGGCTCAGGCGAGTGATCGAAGCGACCGTTCGGTTCGCCGCCAAGAATTTTTACGCGGCAGCCCAATTCTTCGAGCATCCGCCGCGCCAGAATACTGCCGGCGCCATGATTGGCGTCGAGCAGCACGGTGAGCTGCCGGCGGCGAATCCGCTGCACATCAACAATCTGGCTAATCAATGCCCAATGCTGAGCGATCGAATCCGAGCAGACTTGCGAACTGCCGACCTCGTCGTGCGCAGCCCAAGCGAAGCTGCCCGCCCGATAATGCTGGATCACCGTCTCGCCGGCCGAGGCCGGTATCACGCGTCCCTCGGCCGAGAACAGTTTGATGCCGTTGTACTGCGACGGGTTATGACTTGCCGAGATTTGCATGCCGCCCGCCGCATGTAGCGACCGCACCAGCACGCCGGTGGTGGGCGTGGCGGCAATTCCGGCATCGATCACCTTGCGACCCATTGCCTGAAGTGCGCCCGAAATGCAGGCGGCGAGCATGGTCCCGGTCGTGCGACCGTCGCGCGAGATGACAATCGGACCGGGTGACAAAGTCGTCGCAAATGCGGCGGTATAGCGCGTGGCAATCTCGGGCGTGAGACTTTCGCCCACGATGCCGCGCAGACCGGAGACGCTGATGATGGGTTCGGACATGAAGGGGTCAGGGGGCAGGGGGTGGGGATCAGCACGCAAGGACGAAGTACAAAGTACGAAGGAAGAACGTCATAGCATTCTCTCAAAATTTTCCGCCCTTTGGGAGAGGCAGCGAGGAACGCTTCGGTGAGGGCGGCCATGTTGCCCAGCGTAGTCATCTCGCTCCGCGAGATGTCCGCCAGCGAACGTTTTTTGTAGGTCAGGCTTTAGCCTGACAGATTATCAGTTCAAAGTCAGGCTAAAAGCCTGACCTACGGTTAGGTCCTTTTCCCCTGTCGCAATCTATTGCATACTGCTGAGCAAAGTGAAGTCAGCGGTTCCAGAACCCCACAGCAGTGGGTTCCCTACAGAAAATCAAACTTAATCCACAGCATCGTATGTCGACGATCAACTCCCTCGATAAGACCCCCATCGATCACACCGCCACGTTGGCACTTTTGGCCGCCGCCGTTACGGATGGCAAACTGACCGTCGATGCTATGGCCAATATCCGCATCTGGCTGACCGAGCCGCGCTACGCCATTTACGCCGCCGATGTCGCGCAGCATATCGCCGACGGCAAATGGAAAGAGCTCGATGATGCCTTTTGGACGGTGATTCCATTCGGTACCGGCGGCCGTCGCGGGCGGATGTACCCGATCGGCTCGAACGCCATCAACGATCGCACAATCGGCGAAAGCGCGCAGGGCGTGGCCGAATATGTCGTGGCCCAACATCCCGACGAAAAAGACCTACGCTGCGCGATCGCTTATGACACGCGCCATAAGTCGCGGCACTTTGCCGAGCTGTGTGCCGAGATCATGGTCGCCGCCGGGTTTACCGTGTACTTTCTTGATGGCTATCGCAGCACGCCGGAACTGTCGTTCGCGGTGCGCTACAAAAAATGTCACTGCGGCATCATGGTTACCGCCAGCCACAATCCGCCCAGCGATAACGCTGTGAAAGTTTACTGGTCGACCGGCGGGCAGGTGCTGCCGCCGCACGATGTCGGCATCATTCAAAACGTGATGGGCGCGGGCGAGATTCGCCGCACTCCGTTCGCCGAGGCGACAAATAACGGCAAGGTGCTGTTCTGCCAAGAGGAAGTCGATGCCGCGTTTGTTCAAGCTGTCAAAGCACAGTCGCTGCCGGGTCCGCGAACGCTAAAGATCATCTATTCGCCACTGCATGGCGTGGGTGCCAGCGCCGTGATGCCGGTGCTGGCGGCCGATGGCTTTAGCGAAATTGAAGTCTTCGGCCCCCATGCCGAGCCGAGCGGCGACTTTCCCAATGTGCCTGGCAACGTGTCGAATCCCGAGAACACGGCCGTGTTCGATTCGATCATCACGCGTGCGAAAGAAGTCGGCGCGGACTTAATTCTGGCGACCGATCCCGATTGCGATCGCTTGGGCTGCGCCGCCCCGCTGACTAAAGACACGGCCGGAGCGTGGGGCACGTTCAGTGGCAATCAAATCGCCGCGCTGCTGACGGAGTATGTGCTGGCCGCGCGCAAAAAAGCCGGCTCGCTCTCGCCCGAGCATTATGTGGTGAAGACGCTCGTCACGACCGAGATGATTCGGCGGATTGGCGAAGCGTATGGCGTGAAGACGTTCGGCGACTTGCAAGTCGGCTTCAAGTGGATCGGCATGGCGATCGACGAATTTGGGCCCGAGCGATTTGTGTTGGGCTGTGAAGAATCGCACGGCTATTTGGTCGGCAATCACGTGCGAGACAAGGACGCCGCGGTGGCTGCCATGCTGTTGGCCGAGCTCACCGCACAAGTCAAAGCGGCAGGCCAAACGCTGCACGACAAAATGAACGCGCTCTATTGGCAATACGGCTATCACCTCGAGCGGCAGCTTTCGCTGACGTTGCCCGGCTCGCAAGGGATGCGGGACATGCTGTCGATCATGGCCAAGTTTCGCGCCGCGCCGCCGCTGTTGCTCGCGGGGCTAAAGCTGACGCGAGTGCGCGATTACTTGTCGCTCACCGAGTTAGTTCCGGGCCGCGCACCAGTGCCGTTTGCCGGGCCACAGGGGGACATGGTAATTTTGGACCTGGACGTGCAAGGCAACTACGTCGCAGTCCGCCCGAGTGGCACCGAGCCAAAGATCAAGTTTTACATGTTTACGTGCGAGCCACCGGAAATGCTCGCGAACTTAGAAGACACACGCGAGCAGATGCAGAATCGGATTGTGCAGATGCAGCAAGAGTTGGCCCTATTTGCCAAGTTGGGGTAGTAGTCGTTGTCGATCGCAGCAGCATTGTTTTACCCAAAATGAGAATCTATAATTGCGCATAGCACCGCAAGTAGCATTACTGCGCTACAGCTCGCGTCGCCCTTTACCTGTCATGTCATGTCAACGTTAGATCCCTCTGAAACGATCAATCAGCCCAGCAGCTTTGACGTTGGCAGAGTA
>JAYTAU010000421.1:0-1393 GCA_043737375.1 Planctomycetia bacterium | reverse complement strand
GCCCGGCGCGTGTCGGCCCAACGATTCAAATGCGGCAGCTTGACATTCAGCACTGCGGCTTGGATCGAATCGAGCCGGCTGTTGATACCGACCACTTGATGATAGTAACGCGGCTCCATGCCGTGTGCCCGCAACAATTTGAGCCTGGCGGCCAAGTCGTCGCGATTGGTGGTCATCAGCCCGCCGTCGCCGAACCCGCCCAGGTTTTTTGTCGGATAAAAGCTGAAGCAGCCGATATCGCTCATCGCGCCGGCGGCTTGGCCGCGATACTCGGCACCAATCGCTTGGGCCGCGTCTTCGATCAGCGGCAAACGATGATCGTGAGCGATGTTGCGCAGCGCGTCCATGTCGGCACATTGTCCGAACAAATGCACGGGGATGATCGCCTTGGTGGCGCGACCGATCTTGGCCTTAGTCAGTTTGGGACAAAGGTTATAGGTCGCCGGGTCGATGTCGACGAACACCGGCATCGCCCCCAATCGCCAAACGGCGCTGGCCGTGGCAAAAAACGTGTAACTGGGCAGAATCACTTCGTCTCCCGGCCCGATTCCCAGCGCCATCAGGGCCAACAGCAGCGCGTCGCTGCCCGAAGCACAGGCGATGGCATGTTTGACGCCGGTCAACGCGGCGATTTTTTGTTCCAATTGTTCGCAGTCGGGGCCCATGATGAACCGGCCCGAGCGACACGTTTTATCGATGGCCGCCATGATCTCGTCGTGCAAGGTCGCATGTTGCCGGCCGACATCCAGCAGCGGAACCGATTCGAGCGGGACAGTGGTGGCAAGCCGCACCGGTTGCGAGCTGGTGTTGCTCGCCACAGGGGCGGTCGGCGTGTTCGTAGTGCGAACGGTAGGCATGTCGTTTGAATTGGTGCGATTCGATGGTTGCATTGCACGATTCCCTTCGTGACGGTTCGATAATTCCTGGGCCGGACTGCCCGCACGCAAACTCCATTTTTGCGCATCTTGGAAATAAATACCGCGGACCGCGATATTGCAGCAGGTCACGCCGGTTTCAACACGGCGGAGATTAGGAGGAACATCGCGGCGGGTCAAGGGCGAGTTGCGGGCACCCAGAGTGCGGAATCGGGAATGCGGAGGGGCGCAAGAAAAAAACCGCCGACTCGGCGTCGGCGGTTGAAATTTTTCCAATGTCTGTTCCTCGAGGGCACGCTCCCCAGCCGCTTTCTCAAGCCGCCCGCTCGCCGTGCCTATTTCTTCATCGCCTCGGCCAGAATCTTCGACGTACTCTCGCGCATGATCCGCGGATCGACTTGTTGGCCTGCCAACAACGTGTTGCGCACATCCTTGCCCGAGATAAAGACCGGCTTTTCGTCTTTGTGCAATTCCATCAAGTCCACCCGGCCGATCGAATCATAGTAGGCCGCAAAACC
>JAYTAU010000420.1:0-9251 GCA_043737375.1 Planctomycetia bacterium | reverse complement strand
CTCGAAGGTCGTGGCGGCCTTGATCAGGCGAATTTTCTGCCCACGATTCACGGTGCCCTGCATGATGCGGATGTAAATGATCGCGCCGCGGTAGTCGTCGTAATGACTGTCGAACACCATACATTGCAACGGCAGGTTGGGGTCGCCCGTCGGGGGCGGCACGCGCTCGACAATCGCCGCGAGCAGTTCTTCGACGCCGACGCCCGTCTTGCCGCTGCACGAGAGCACTTCATCCGGGTCGATGCCCAAGCTTTGCTGCATCTCTTCCTTGACCTGATCGGGCCGGGCGTGTTTGAGATCGACCTTGTTGAGTACCGGCACAATCGTCAGGTTGTTCTGGATCGCAGCAAACGCGTTGGCGACCGTCTGCGCTTCGACCCCTTGAAAAGCATCAACCAGCAGAATCGCCCCTTCGCAACAGGCCAGACTGCGCGAGACCTCGTAATGAAAATCGACGTGGCCCGGCGTATCGACCAGGTTGAGTTCGTATTCTTCGCCCTGGTAGGTGTAGCGCATGCAGACCGCGCGGGCTTTGATGGTGATGCCGCGTTGGCGTTCCAGATCCATGTCGTCGAGCAGCTGCGCGCGTAGTTCGCGCTTTTCGACCGTGCCGGTCTTCTCGATCAGTCGATCGGCCAGCGTGCTCTTACCATGATCGATATGGGCAATGATCGAGAAGTTACGAATATGTTGATTGTCGGTGGGCATGTAGCGGCAAATTACGAATTACAAAGGACGAATTACAAAAGGGTTGAACCGAGTTACGACTTGCAAATGAACTACAACGGACCACGGACCACAGGCTAACCCGGCTACGTACTCCGCACTTCCCACTCCGAACTCCGCACTACTTGCGCCTATACTCCATGCGAGCCAGTCCGGCGGCCCCAATATACCCTGCATCGCTGCCGAGCGAGGCAAAGTCGATTTTCGTTTTGTCGGCAGGCACCGGCAATGCTCGGCGGCGAACCTCCGCTTTCACTCGCGTCAGAAATAACTCTCCCAACGTCGATGCGGGTCCGCCAAACGTCATCGCTCCCCCTAATAATACGACGCTGGGGTCGATCGTGTGCATCAGTGTGACGATGCCCACGCCCAGGTAACGCGCCGTGTCGATGACGATTTGTAGCGCAATCGCATCGCCCGCCTCGGCCTCTTGCGCCACCAGCAGCGGCGTTAGCGCTTCGCCGCGATTGATTCGTTCGCTCAGCGAACTGGCCTGACCGCCGGCCAACCTTTCGGTTGTGCGCTGAATGACCGCCGTGGCGCTGGCATACGCTTCAAGATGTCCGGTCAGTCCGCAACCGCACATGCGAGCATCGTCGGCTAGGTCGATGATGATGTGCCCGCACTCGGCTCCGTGAAAATTTTCGCCGACGATCGCCAGGTCGCCGATGATGATTCCGCAACCTATTCCCGTGCCCAACGTCAACAGCACCAAACTCTTGAATCCGCGCCCCGAGCCGACCCAATACTCTCCGTACGCCGCGGCGTTGGCGTCGTTGGCATAACTGACCGGCAGTCCGGCATGATGCGATAAGCGATCGCGAATTGCAAACTCATGCCAGCCCGGCAAATTGTGCGGATGCAACAGTCGCCCGCTGTTGATGTCCATCGTACCGGGCGTCCCCAGGCCCACGCGCGCAATATAGGGTAACGTCAGGCCCGCCTCGGCGATGACACGCCGCACCCCCTCACCCATGCGTTGACAACCCGCTTCGGGTCCTGATTCCGTGCTGGTGGGCACTCGCAAGTAGCTGAGTGATCGACCCAAATCGTCGACCAGCCCAATTTTGATATTGGTGCCTCCCACGTCCACCCCCACGAAAAACGGTGCCTGTGCCTCGGCAAGCGTCAGTCGTGGACGATCAATCGACATGGGGCAAAATCAACCGGAACCGGCATCCAAAATCGCGTGCGCTTGGGGTATATTGATAGGCCCCAAGTATAAGGCACAAGCCAGTTTGAGACCAGGGCTGCGGAGCGACCGAAGCGGCGTTCCCACGGAGGACCGTGGGAACGAGAACAGGAGATCGTGGGAACGAGAAAGTTCGGCCCGAGCCGTCGCGTAAGTAGAACGGAATTTATTCCGTTCTTAGCATCGATGGAACGGAATGAATTCCATTCTACTGCCCTCGTTCCCACGCTCTGCGTGGGAACGTACTGCCCGGACGCTCCGCGTCCTGAGTCGCGGCCTTGAACTGTCTGTCTGCGAGGTTTTTTCCTGTCTGGGCCGCGGAGCGGCCGAAGCTGCGTTCCCACGGGGACCGTGGGAACAAGGATTAACAACCGCTACACCAGCAACTCTTGCAACGGACCGGATTGATCAAAATCGCGCAAGCCTGGATCGGCCACGCCGAACTTTGCACGCGGTTTGCCCGCCGCTTCGAGCAGGGCCAGATACAGATTCGACATCTGCCGATGGCCGGCTTTTTGATAATCGGGGAACTGCAAGAACCGATTGCCGGCCTTGAGCTTGCCCCCCAAGTTGCCGATCAGCAGCACGGGCCATTCCTTCAGGTTGGGGTGATGGCTCTCGCCCGAGTCGCTCAGGTACACGATCAACGTGTTATCCAACACGGAGCCGTCGCCTTCTTTCACGACGGCCAGTTTACTGCATAGCCCCGCGATCAGCTTGGCATGAAACTGCCGAATGATCAGCCGGCATTCGTCCGGGGTTTTGCCGTTGATTCCCGAGCCGTGGCCGATGCCGTGGCCGTCGATCGGAATTCCCAAGCCGGTGTACGAGATGTAATGTTGACCGCCGCCCCCCGAGGTGATGGTCACGGCGTTGGTCAGTCCGCTGAGGATCGCCGCCGCCGCCAGATCAAAATGCCCTTCCAAGCGATCGGTTTCGACCGCGCTCTTGAACTTATCGGCCGCCGGCGCGTACTTTTGCATCTCGGGGCGAATGCCGTCGATCTTCGCTTGGCGATCGCGCAGCGATTCGTAGGCGCTCAGATAGCTGTCGAGCTTTTCACGCTCGGGACCGGCCAGTGCGTTGCGCGTTCGCTGAACGTCGTCGGCCATGTAGTCGAGCAGATTGGTTTTGAGATCGAACGCCTCGCGCCCGTCGCCGCCTGCCACACTGCCGAACAGCGACTTGTACGCCAACTCGGGGCGGCAGAGAATCGGCGCCGGCTTGCCCGGTCCGATGGCCGACAAACTGTAATGCACGGTGAACTCGGGCTTGTTGTGAATGCCCAGCCCGATATGCGGAATGACGCTAGGCAGCGCCTCGCCCATGGCGCAGTCGATGGTTTGCGCCATCGGCCCCTTGCTGCCGGGAAAGCACCCCAGCCCGCCGTAATTGGTCGAGTGCCCGCCGGTGCCCCCTTCGGCAATTCTACCGGAAAGACCCTGCAAGACGGTAATCCGATCTTTGAACGGCGATAGCGCGTCGATGGCTTCAGGCAGCTTGTAGTTGTCGAGCGTCGTATCGATTAGTTTGGAGGTGCCGTTTTCTGGACGTTCGAGACCGTCGGGCTGAATGTGTTTGGGGAACAAGCCGTTGGATTCGACGACAAACACGACACGTTTGGGAATGGCGTTGGGTCCCCCGGCCGCGAGGGCTTGCAATTGTGACAGCACGGGGCTGAGTACCGTGGCACCCGCACCCAGCGTGACACCCTTGAGAAACGAACGCCGATTTGACGATGGCAGGAAAATCATTGGCGATGGTTGGAGGCTGGAGGCTCGGGACTGGAGGCTCGGACTGGACAATAAAATCCATCTCCCTTTGGGAGAGGTGGCGAGAAACGCGTCGGTGAGGGTTTTGAATGGTGATAGACGTTTATGCGGCTTTCATTTCATGCCCACGCAGGGCAGTGGGCATGGCACCCGGCGAATGAACTGGTGAACAGAAGGTAACGGAGGAAACAGAGATTGATGAGAAATGCCGCTTCTGATTCTTTGGCTTTCGGGCTTTGATTTTCGTTATTCTTTCGACATTTGAATTTCGACTTTTTCGAACATAACAAGAGATTACAGAGATTGATATGACGTAATTCCTCTGTTTCCTCCTGTTAAATTTTCGTAGTCGTCGGGCTGTATTCTACTGTCACAAAACAGCGATACCCAAGCCTCCAGTCTCAAGCCTCTCCTATGCGTTCATGCGCGGCCAATTTATTTATTGCCCTGCAAATGTTCTACTTCGCTGCGACGGGTTCTTGACGATACAAAAACGAATCGGATGTTAGCACCGACACGACCAGCGCTTTGAAGCTGCCTTCAGAGTCAACGTAAGCCTGATCTGCCTCTTGCAACGTCTTGGCATCGGCCACGGTTTCGTTCCGGCCCAAGAAATATCGAAACGCGTGCCGCACGAAGACCTGCCGAACGCGCGGCGACTCGGCCAGTTTTTGCACCATGATGTAAGGATCGGCCATTGTTCCGTTCAACGCGGTCTCGCCACTGTCGGCGATCAGACCGCTGGTATCTAACGGCATATCGTGCAATACATCGCCCAGCGGTTTGCCCTTTTTGTCGATATTTTTTGCGGTCGCTTCGACATCGAGTACTTTCTCGACCGTGCGATGCCGGCCGATATGATCGAACTGCTCGAACGGCAGCCCCAGGTCGTCCATCTTCTGGTGACAACGCCAACACTTGGCGTCGCGCGTGACGGTTAGCCGATCGCGATACGTGCGATGACGCTCGTCGGGAACTTGCGCGACGACGCCAATCGGTAGTTCCGGAATATGCCCGCCGAGCAAACGCTCGCGAATCCATTTGCCGCGACGGACGACATCGTTGTCAAAATTCGTGCTATGCGCTACCAGCCAACTCGGCTGCATGAGAATACCCATCCGCAATCGGTCGGGCAGTTCGGTCGGCTGAGTGGATGGCCATTCGGCAACGCCGTAAACCGTGTGAACTGGTACCCGCCCGCGGTCGTTGTGTGGGTTGAGCGTTTCAGAAATGACGGCTTCTTCTTTGCCGCTTTCCTTATTTTTGGCGAACTTTGCATTGACGAACGATTTGCGCGTGGTTAGCAACTCCTGAAGTACGTTTTTATCCCCGGCGAGAATGTGCGACACCAGCCGATCGGTATCGTTCATATACTGATTAGGGACATGCTTGACTTCGCGCTGATTGTCTTTGAAGATGTCGCCGGCCAGACGGTACTCGAAGTATTCGCGAAAGAACTGCAACAGCCGCGGGTTATTCTCTTTCGGGTCGAGCATCCGCTTTAACTGGGCAGCGATTTGCTCCTTGGTCGTCAATTCGCCTTTGCCGGCAATGTTGAAGAGCATGTCGTCGCGTCGGTTTCGCAGTGCGAGGCTGAGCGCCAACGCCAACTCGGTCGGAGAAAGCATGCGCCACCCTTGCGGATTGGCCTGCTGGCCGAACTCGCGGCGAAAAACTGAGTCAGCACGCAGTAAGATCACGGCCAATGTCGTACGAATGGCCGCGTCGCGGTTGCCGACTTTCAGGTTGCGATGGTACATGGCCGTGAGTGAAGCCAACTCCTCGCTCGATGGATCGCGGTTTGTGGACTTGCGGAACTGCCAGCGCAACGCCGTTTCGATTTGAGCCGTGGTCGCCGCAGCCTCGGACTCGAACAGCGGCTTAAACTCGCCGACGCCTCCGGTGAATTTGAATTTTCCATCATCGCGGGTGTAAGTAGTCTGAGTGGCGACCACTTGCTCGGCATTGCGGACCAGAATCTCGGTCGTCGCTTCGTCTACCGAATACAGTGCCGAGTAGTCCTTAAAGCCGCGCTCGCCAGTTACATTGAACGGCTGCGTCAGCTTGTCGGTTCGTCCGGCGTTTAATCCTTCGAACATGCCAAAATAAGCCTCGGGCCGAAATCGCCAGAGCCGGCCGGGGGCGGGCTCGAAGTTTTTGGCGGCACCGGCAACGGCCGACTTGCCGAACAGTTCTTCGTGCGGCACCAAGTTACCCTGCCGTGGCGAGAGCACATCGTCGGCCTTGATCGAAGCTTTCAGCCAGTCGATGATCTCCCGCTGCGCAACGGCCGAGGGACGTTTCTCAGTCTCAGGCGGCATGGCACCCGAGGTCAATTGCTCTTGTATGCGCGCCCAAGTGGTTTTTTCGGTTTCGACATTTCCCGTCAACTGATGGAGCGTAATGTCGCCCTCTTTTTTGTCGGCATTGTGGCATTTCAGGCAGTTTGCGCGCAGGAAAGGCAGCACTTTTCCCTGAAATACTATGTCGCTAGTTTGCTTGTCGGCCTGTTCTTTGACCGTCGAGGCTTTGACTGGGACGCGCGGTTCGGCAGCATAGAGGCTTCCGAATGTCAGGCAAATCGCGATCAACGACGGCAAGTAAGTCGACAACTGTCGAACAGTATGAGGCAGACAGCGCATGCAACAACGACTCGATAGGAATGGAATATCACCGCTTACAAACCAACCTTTTATAATACGCACCAAGAGCGATCGATTTTGGCTCAAAAACCTGCGGATCGTTGGAATCGTTATAAATATCACCCTTTGTAACTACTGTCTCCTCTGCTTATTACCAAACGAATTTATACTTTATTAGCGATTGGGGGCTTGGAGCTGCCAGACGGGTTAAATCAAGGTCGCCAGACCTTGGGCGAGCATGGAGGGTCTTTCGATCACGACAAAGTCTCCCAAACTCTGGCGATTTTTAGCTACTCGCCAGGTTTGGTTTTACCGACTACTAGCCTCCAAATCCTACAGCCTGGAGTCAGCGTTTAGCCAAATTGATTGCTTTGCCCAAACGGTTAGATTACTATCAAACTTAGGGCTAGCCGAAGGATTCCCTATCGCTGCGGTTTTCATCGCGCGCTCGGCTGAGATCGTTGATTTTACCGGAACAGCGTTTTTCTAGTGGTGGAGTATCCGTCTATGGCCGGTCTTCTTTGGGCGCGCCGTCGGTTGTTGTGCTGGGTAGTAACGGCATTTATGGTGACTCTTGTTTCGTCCACTCCAATCGCCGCGCAAGTTACCCCACCGCCAGATAACGGTAATGGTAATGGTAACGGTAACGGTAACGATACCGTTACGCCCGGCGGTGTGATTGTCGACGCCGAAGGGGTCGTGCGGATGCAACAATCGCCCGATCCAACTGGTCGACTGGCTCAGCAACGGCTGCAAGCGGCCAAGGCCAAACTCGACCCAAAAATCGCCGCCAAGAGCGTGCTTCGCAAGGTTTCACTCAATCGGCTCGAGGCCCAAATCGCCGAACTGGCTGCCGACAATCGCCGGCCCAGCAACGATATGAAGCATTTGGCCGGCCTAACGCGCGTCCAATACATCTTCTACTACCCCGAGACGCGTGACATTGTGCTGGCCGGCCCTGCCGAGGCATACGGACATGACGAAATCGGCCGCGTCCGCGGTGCCGAAACGGGCAGCCCGACGTTGCATCTCGACGACCTCGTCGTGGCGCTGCGAACGTTTTTTGGCAACGAGGCCAAAAACGCCCCGCTGATCAGTGTCTCGATTGATCCGACCAAAGAAGGTCTGAACAATATGCAGAACTTCCTCAAGCAGATGGGCTCGCGTGCCACGCCCAACGATACGCAATTCATCGTCAACGGTTTGCGAGAGAATCTTGGCCTGCAAACAATCCGTTTGACGGGCGTACCCACGAATTCGCACTTCGCAAAAGTATTGGTCGAGGCCGATTATCGCATGAAGCTGATCGGTATCGGGCTGGAAAATCCCGGCGTCAAAATGGCCAGCTACGTCGAACGCACGACGCCCGCCGCGGTCAGTCGCAACGCGCTGCAACGTTGGTACTTTGTGCCCAACTACGAATGTGTGCGGGTCGCGGCCGACGATTTGGCTGCCGAGCTGGTGGGTAGCGGCGTCAAACTGATCAGCGCCGACGAACTCGTCGCGGCCGATGGCTCGCGGCAAAAAGCCGGCACGGTCGATGCCGCCAGCAAAGCGTTCACCGAGTCGTTCACGAAAAACTATGCAGGCATCGCTGCGGCGTCGCCGGTCTTCGGTCAACTGCGAAACGTGATCGACCTGTCGATCGTCGCCGCCTTCATGCATCAACACAAAATGCCGCAGACCGCCGAATGGCCTATGAAAACATTCCTCGACGAAAAGGCCTATCCAGTCGAAGTCCTGAATGTCCCCAAGCAGGTCGAGACCGCGGTGGCCAGCGTGTGGCGGGGTAATAAACTAATGACGCCGGTCGGCGGCGGTGTGAAAATTCAACCGCGTATGGCACTCGAATCGCAAAACCTGTTGGAAGACAAAGAAGGCAAAGTTGCCAAGGCACGTACCGCCACGGAACTGAAAGATCTGAAAAAGGATCAATGGTGGTGGGACTAGAAAGCTCTAACATAATTCTCTCCCTTTGGGAGAGGCAGCGAGGAACGAGCGGTGAGGGTGAGCATTGCCAGAGATTAGGACAAGTCATTTTGATTGAAGACCCGGTTAGTATTCCCAAGGTCTGGCGACCTTGGCTACGTTTCACTTCGGGCTGGACAACAAATAATTCAACTGGCGTTTCGCGTCAGGTTCACACGTCCTTGGGCCGTCCGAGCAATCGGGCGGCCCTTGCCGTTAATTAAAACGCAATTCATTCCGTTTCGTATTTCGAACATCGTAATTGTCGCTTCGGGTAGGCGGTTGGCCTCACCGCTATACATCCCGTACCGTCGACGTGTTGCATTATTCAAGCGGCACGCTTGGAATCTCGCCTCCCCTGACCCCCGATCCCCAAACGCGCAGCGGATAGTCGGCCAACGAGTTAAGCATGAAGCCTAGATTTCGCTTTGGTATTCTCGCGATTGTTGTTCTCCTCTTTCCCATCGTCACGTTCGCCCTATGGGGCGAACACATCGAGTCCACGATCAAGGGCTGGCTAACACCTCCGCCGCCGTCCGAAATCATCATCGCCGCGACAATCGCGGTACTCGCGGCCGACATTCTGTTGCCCGTCCCTTCCAGCTTTGTCAGTACCTTGGCTGCAACCCAGTTGCCATTCGTCTGGGCTACGTTGGCGTCGTGGATCGGCTTGACCTTGGGTGCCGTGTTGGGCTTTGGCGCGGCGCGCATCATCGGTCGGCCCATCCTGACACGGTTCACCAAACCGAACGAAATGCTACGCATGCAAATGCTTTGCGATAGTTACGGTGCGCGCGTGCTAGTGCTTTGTCGGGCGTTGCCGGTATTTGCCGAGGCCAGTGTGTTGTTTTTTGGAGCGACGCAACTGAGCTGGCAAAGTTTTCTGCTGCCTGTCGCATTGTCGAACCTGGGCATCGCAATCGCTTGCTCATTGCTCGGTTATTATGGGCG
>JAYTAU010000419.1:0-3771 GCA_043737375.1 Planctomycetia bacterium | reverse complement strand
CAAGCCGTACAACCGTACCCTCGACGATCGCGGCAATCGGTTGCTGGTCCGCCGCGCTCCGGGCGACATGCTGCAAGTCCGTTGGAACCGCGACTCGCTGGTGTTCTCGCCAAACGAAACCCTGTCGATCGATGTCAAGCCGCATCTGTTGCCCCTGGCCGAAAACGCCACGGTGCGACTCAAGGCGCGTCTGGTTGCCAAGCTGGGGGGCGAAGAGCGCTGGACGCAAGAACAAACCGTGGTCAAACGCGGCACCGAGTTCACCCCCGAAATCATTTCGTATGAAGTGCCGTTGCCCGCGGTCGAAGGCGTTTACGATTTGGTTCTCGAGGCGAGCGAAAAAAATCCGCTGCGTTGGAACAAGCCCGTCGCGCAAAGAACGGTGCAGTTGATCGTGGTGGCCGAGGAGTCGGCGCGCAAGATTCCCGAACGCGCCGTGGCTTGGACCAAGCAATTCGAGCTCGATCCGGCGAACCCCGGTTGGGCCGATCGGTTGAAGGCCTGGCCGCTGATACCCGGCATGAGTCGCGGTCCGTTGGGAAACGGCCAAGCGCACAACTGGCAACATCCGCTCGGGCCGGTCGTACAACTCGGCCCCGGCGGCAAGTCGCCCGACATGGCTTGGGAAGCCTATCCGTTGGCGATTACCAAGCCCGGCACGCCGCACATTTTGGAAGTCGAATATCCCAGCGATGTCGCGCAAACGTTGGGAATTAGTTTGTTGGAACCGAATGCGGCCGGCGCGATCAGTCCGATCGGGCTAGACTCGGGATTGTACACGGCCGACGACGTTTCGACGGCCAACTCTGCCTGGGCCAAGCATCGCCTGATCTTTTGGCCGCGCACCAAGTCGCCGCTGGTATTGATGACCAATCGTCGCGATGGAACTCGCGCCGCGTTCGGCAAGTTGCGCGTGCTGTCCGGTCCGGCGCAGTTGCCGCCCGCGTTTCATCCTACGTTCGAACAGAGCGAGCGGATGTTTGCCGCCTACTTGGATCGACCGCTGTTTTGCGAAAATTTTTGCGCCAACGAAACACTCGATCCCTGGAGCGGTCGTAGCTTGGACGATTGGCAGACGTTCTATGAAGGCAGTTCGAGGTTGGTCGAGTATCTCAATCATGTCGGCTACAACGGGTTGTTGCTGCCGGTCATGTCCGAAGGCAGCACGATCTATCCGAGCCAGCTTGTCGATTCGACTCCGCGGTACGATACCGGCGTGTTTTTGGACTCGGCCCAAGATCCGGTTCGTAAGGACGTGGTCGAGCTGTTGCTAAGAATGTTCGATCGCGAGCGGGTCAAGCTGATACCGGCGTTGCAGTTCTCGTCGCCGCTGCCCGAGCTTGAAACACGTTTGCGGCGCGGCGGCATCGATAGTGTGGGCATCCGGTTGATTGGTCCCGACGGTTTGCCATATACCGCGGTGTATACGCCCAAGCGAGGTTTGGCACCATACTACAACCCGCTCAATGAGCATGTGCAGCAAGCCATGCTGGCCGTCGTACGCGAGTTGGTTCAACGTTATGCGCAACATCCTTCGTTCTCGGGGCTGGCGATTGAACTGTCGGCCGACGGCTTTGCACAACTGCCGGGCGAAGCTTGGGGATTGGACGACGCCACGGTGGCGCGGTTCGAACAAGAGACGCGCATTCGCGTACCGGGCGATGGACCGACGCGATTTCAAGATCGCAAAAACCTGTTGCTAGGCACGCATCGTAAAGCCTGGCTCGCCTGGCGTGCGGGCGTGTTGGCCGATTTTCATCGACAACTACAGCGCGAACTTTTAGCGGCGCGGCCCGATGCGATGTTCTATTTGGCCGCAACCAACTTGCTCGATGCACCCGAGTCGCAACGCGAACTGCGACCGGGATTACCGGGGCGCGCGAGCGTGGACGACGTGCTGCTCGGCCTGGGTATCTCGACCGAGTTATTGCGCAATCAACCGGACGGCAATCAGCCCGGAATCATTTTTTTGCGTCCGCAACGCATCACCCCTCCTGGCCCGCTGGCTGCCGGCAGCGTCGATAGTGAAACGCTGCGCGCCGTCGAGCTCGATCGAGCCGCCGCCGATTCGGGCGCAGCCGGCAGTCTATTTTTGCATGAATCGCAGCGGACGCGGGTGGCCTCGTTCGATGCAAAGAGCCCGTTCGGCAAAGACAAAACGTACACTTGGCTGGTATCGCAACTTTCGCCTAGCGGCGTTCGCAATCGACAGCGCTTCGTTCACAGTTTGGCGACGCTGGATAGCGAAGTGATGTTCGACGGCGGCTGGCTGTTGCCGCTGGGGCAAGAGGATTCGCTGACCGATTTGATTGCCGCGTATCGCCGCCTGCCTGTCGGAAAATTCGAGAAACTCGGCGACTCGACGCCGGTCACCGTGCGCACGATGGTTCGCGACGGCCGGCGCTATGTGTATTTAGTCAACGATTCGGCCTGGCCGATGACGGTGACAATGCCGGTCGCGGTGCCGCCGGGCACGCGAACTGAAGAATTGAGCGGCCTGCGCAAGGTGCCGCCGATTGTCGGCAATCGCTGGACGGTCGAACTCTCACCGTACGATTTGTTGGCGGTGCGTTTCTCCTCGAAAGATGTCAGGCTGTCGCCTGCCGTAATCACGCCGCCGCAGCGGCTGCGCGTCGTGTTGGATCAGCGGATCGACGATTTGAGGCATCGTCGCGCGGTGCTCGAAAATCCGCCTTCGCTGGCGCTGTTGAATAACCCCGGCTTCGAACTGCCGACCAAAACCGACGAGCCGCCGCACTGGACGCTGTTAACACAACCTTCGTTAACGCCCACTGCGAATGCCGGCGGAATGTCGCTGGACGATACGACCGCCCATCAGGGTCGAACCTCACTGCGGCTGATCAGCACGGGCTCCGGTGTCGCGCTGCGCAGCGAACCGTTTGTTGCGCCCGAGACCGGCCGCTTGTCTTTATCGGTCTGGTTACGGGTCGATCAGGTCGAACAACAACCCGCCGTGCGACTCGCGGTCGAAGGATTGTTGAACGAAGCCGAGTATTATAAGTATGCGATGATCGAGGCCGGGCCGGGCGTCGCTCCGTTGCGTACTCAATGGTCGCAATACATTTTACAGATCGACGACTTGCCGGCGATCGGTCTCTCGTCGCTGAGAGTGCGCGTCGATCTGCTGGGTGCCGGCCAAGTTTGGGTCGACGATTTGCAACTGTTCGATCTCGCTTTTAGTGATCCCGAACGGCGACAGCTCGACAAGTTAATTGCATTAAGCTCGTTTCAGTTGCAGTCGGGGAAGTGGGGCGAGTGCCTGTACGAGCTTGAAGGATATTGGCCTCGATTCTTGCTGGCGAATGTCCCGCTGATCCAACAACCGATTGTCAATGCGCCGCCCAACGGTCGATTGAAGGATGCAACGCCGGCTGATTCGGCCGCGGGCGAAGCCGCCGCGACCGACTCGGAAAAACCCGCCGAGAAACAAGCCGTGCGACCGGGGGTGCTCGACCGAATGAACGGTTGGTGGAAGCGATAGTGAGGGTATGAGGCTGGAGACTAGTGGTCTGTCAAAGCAGATTTGACGAGTAGCTAAACAGCGCCAGAGTTTGGGAGACGTATCGTGATCAAAAGTCCCTTCATGCGCGCCCAAGGTCGGGCGACCTTGGCTACCTGGGATTAACCCGTCACTCGACTGTCGACAAACTATTAGGGCAATGGATTCACGTTCGTGGACCAAAACGGCGTTGCCGATAGACCAGCAGCCCGTGCGCGGTGTGATACAACCCGCCGATGTCGGCCTCGACA
>JAYTAU010000418.1:0-3771 GCA_043737375.1 Planctomycetia bacterium | reverse complement strand
AATGCCCAAACAGGCGAACCGATTGTTGATCGACTTCGACACGCAGATGATCGACCGCGCGATTGGTGTGGCGTCGCACCGCGCGGCGAATGCGTGTGGCCAGCGCTTGATGTGCGGAATGAATTTCGACCAGGGTGGGCGCTGCAACCATCGGCTGGACAGTCACCGTGTCTAGTTGAACGGTGTCTAGGTGAACAGTATCCAATTGAATCGAGTTCAATTGAACCGTGTTCGTCCGAATCGCATGCGACATGTCTTCCACGAGATACTCCTCGGCAGGGCCGAATCGAGCTGCAATCCTATACAGCAACGACAAGGCAGAAGAGGAACTTCCCTGCTCCCCAGCAGGACTGACACTCAAAACCAATTTTCTACTTGCGATGTGCGAGTGAATTCCACCTCGCGACTTGCCTTATTGCACCGCAATTGAATTGACGACCATCGTTTGCCCGGCAACCGAGCGAACTACTTCTTGAGCTAATTGTTTGTGATAGTAACTGGCCACCAGTCCGTGCAAATGCAGGGCTGAGCCTGCCTGTTCGACACGTAATTCGCGTAGCGCAACTACGGGACTGATCGCCAGAGCTTGCTGAGCACGATGTTGCAAATCGCAGCGTTCAAGGTCGCAGCGTTCGGTGTCATCGCTTTCGAAACCACCGTGATCAACGTCGCAACGTTGCAAATTCTGGGGTTGCAAGTTGCCTGGTTGCAGGTTCACCGTGACGACCGCTCCGTGACCGATCAACAATCCGTGACCAAAGCCAGCCATCCGTTGTAGTGCTGTCAGAAACGGCCTGTCAATCCCGTGTTGCAAAACGAACAAAATACTTGCGCGATTTACGGCAAAGCACAACTATTTTATCGTTGCATGCTATCGGTATGCTGATCGCCAACGAAAAAGGCCCCGAGCAACTTACGATTCACCCGAGGCTTGGAAGGTTTGAGCGGCAGCGGTTTGGTCAGTGGCGAGTGTTGCCGTAATGTATGGGCACTGCGTTTTATTCTTTGGAGCTGGAACCGTCAAACTCATCCGAAATTCGCGGTGCGCCAGGCAACTGCGCATCGAGCGACTCACGATACCGCACGCAACCGCGGAGGAACTGCGACCAGTCGGGAACCGCCAATTCCGACGCTAGCTTTTCGGGCAACATTCCCCACAAATCGGGATGATGCCAGCAAAGTTCGTGTTTCGTGCTATCGCGATGCCGTCGGATGCCGGCGCGCAACTTCTTGACCTCGGCCAACAATTGCTCGCGCGATAGTGGTTCCAGATCGTCATCCATGCGATAACGCTCCGGGTGAGTTACCCCAGTTTGCCCGACTTTTTCAAATACGCAATCACTTCATCGGCCAATTGTTCGGCCGATTTGGTCGAAGCATCCAAATGCAACTCGGCTTTCTCCGGGGCTTCGTAGGGATCATCGATGCCTGTGAAACCTTTGATCTCGCCGGCGCGGGCTTTCTTGTACAGGCCTTTGGGGTCGCGTTGTTCGCAGATTTCGATCGGGGCGTCGACGAACACTTCGACGAAATCGCCGGCTTTGAACTTGGCCCGTACGGCGTCACGATCGCGGCGATAAGGGCTGATAAACGCGGTCAGCGTGATCGTGCCCGCCGAGGCGAACAGTTCGGCCACGGCACCGATGCGGCGGATGTTCTCTTCGCGATCCTGTGCGGAAAAGCCCAAGCCAAACCGCTTGGCGAACTCTTCGCCGTGGCGTTCTTTCAGGCCCGCCGGAGCGGCGTTGAGGCCGAGTCGCACATTGTCGCCATCGAGTACGAAGCTGCGTTTGCCGAGGGCGTGCAGCTTATGATCGACCAGGTTCGAAATCGTGCTTTTGCCGCACGCGCTCAGACCCGTGAACCAAATCACGCAGCCCTGGTGGGCATTTAGTTTTTCGCGCTCCTCGCGGCTGACGCTATGGGCATGCCAATGCAGATGGACTTTCTCGTCGGACATGATGAAACGATGCTCCAAGAACAAAAAGTAGCGAGCGGCCAGGTTTATCTCGGCCGAGAATTAAGCGATTGGCCGTAATCTAGCAAATCGTGCCCTGCGATGCGAGTATCAGTGCCGGCTTGTCCCAAAGGATTCAGAGCCGGCTTGTCCCCAAGCCGGGATCTCAATGCTTCGTTGAACTCGAATCATGACGTTTCGTGAAACGCAGTGCGGCGATGTAGCGATACGCATTGCGGAAGTACCGCTCGTCCCATATCCACTTGACGCTGCCACCGACGGCCCACCAACGGTCGTCGGAGGAGGCACTCATGCTGATTCCCTCGCTGATGACAGCGAGGCTCTGATTTTTATGTTTCGCTGAGGACAGCGAGGTTCACTTTATTCCAACCCCGCCAGTTCACACAAATTCTTATTCAGCACCGGCGCGGGGCAGCTCCAGACCAAAAAGAACAATGCCTCGCGGCACCAGCGGCCCGCCGGATGACCGACGACGTAGCCGGTTCCTTTGGCCGCGGCCAACGCCGCTTGGGTCGAGCGCAGCACCAAACTGTTGGCTCGCACGCGCAGCGTTTCGTTCGAGCAGACTTCGGTGCCCCCTGCCATTGCCAGCAGATCGGCTTCGAGTGCGGTGTATTCTTTTCTCAGCTCGTTCGCCGCAGGTTGCAATTCTACTCGGGCTCGTGATTCGTTCTCCAATAACGCGACGGCCGTTGATGACAGCCCGATAGCCAGCGTCGAAGTCTGTAGTCCGGCGGTGCTGTTGTTGCGCTGTGCGGGCAGATCGCCAAGGTCGCTTCGCACTGGGGGAGCCAGTGGCACGTTGGTCTTACTTGCCATCACATTCTCGATTGGACCGGCCAACAGCCATTCGCGCGGCACTTCGACCTCGTCGCAACGCAACTCGCCCGTGTGGCTGGAGGTCAGACCGACCAGTCGTTGCGGTTCCGGCACATTCACTTCCGGTAGATTGGTCGGAACGGCAATCAAAATCTGCCTATTGTCTTCGAGTTGTGCCCCGATCACCACAATGTCGGCATGCGCCGCGCCGGTGACCCACGGACTAAAACCATTGAGAAAGTACCCGGTCGGCGTTTCCTCGGCGCGCATGGCCGGCGTTCCCGTGTGCCGTCGACTGGTGGTCAAATGCGAGATGCCCAATGTGACAAACAGTTCGCCTCGAACGAGTTGCGGCAACAACGGTGCTTTGAAAGCGAAACTTTCGCTCTCGACCAACCGCCGGCAGGCACCGCTCCACTGCGTCAAAATAAATGTCGTGGTCAGGCAGGCTGCGCTGAGCCGCAAGTAGCCGCGAGTCAGATCCAGTTCGTTCCAGCCCTGGCCGCCAAATTCTTGCGGCACAAACCAGCCGAAAACGCCATGCTCGGCGCACAGGCGTAACTGTTCGCGGGGCCAATGCGCTTCGACTTCCAGACCGCCGGCCAACTCGGCAAGCTGCTTGCAGAACCAATCGAGCTTCGGGTCATCGGGACTCGTGATGGGTTTGTTCATGTTCAATTTCAGCGTTGATTCCGGTGTCGTCGTTTCAAGTAAACCACGGAGTCACGGAGACACGGAGAATGCAAAAAGCCTATTGATCAAGGTCTGAAACCACGCAACAACATTGTATTGGATATGTGACTTCCGACATTCTGTTTCTCCGCGTCTCCGTGACTCCGTGGTAAAATGTCCATCCGCGCGAAGGCAAATCCGACTTCGTGCTCCGCCTGGACTCGTCAACTTGTTTTGCGATTGCTATAATCTCGTGGCTCTGGGTGAGAGAGGGAACTCGCTGCGCGCGTAGACAACTATGG
>JAYTAU010000417.1:0-9277 GCA_043737375.1 Planctomycetia bacterium | reverse complement strand
TTTCACGCGTGGGTGCGGGTTCGAGGTTCGGAGTGACAATCACCGGAAAGCTGCGTTCGAACGCCGGCCAGCCGGCTAAGTCGACACGCACAATGATCTTCCATTGCACTTCATTATGCTCGGCGCGGAACGAGTGCATCGAGTTGTCGGGAATTTCCAAAGCCGCTTGTTGCTCGAACGTCATGCCCGGAATGATTTCGATTTGTTCACGCCGCAACAGCAGTTGAGTGTAGACGCGACGCTGATCGGTGCGGGTGTCGGTTCCTTGGTGATAGGTCGATGATTCGTCGCAGGCCAAAAATACTTCGAGCCAATTGAGCGTCAACCGGCCCGATTGTGAGACTAAAACTTGGTAATGGCCGCCGGGACGCAATGGATGATTCGAGACCTCGATATGCGTCGGCCCTAAACCCGTGGCGATTCGCATTTCGCGAACCAAGTAATAAATCAAACCGATTCCGGCGGCGGCAAAGGGCAACACAAAGAACGTCAGCAGCCATTCGGGCCGGCCTTCCATATGTCGACTGATTGCCGCCACGGCAAACACTGCCACGATGCCGTTCCAAAACAGGCAGGCCAGCACGATGGCCAGCAATCGCCATCCGCGTGTCACATCGATCGGCAGACGATACTTGAGTCGCGTGCCGGGACTGTTCGTTAAGTTGCTATCGTGCGGCACCGTGGGAAAGCCGAACTGCGGTTCGGCTGAGCCCCCCGCACTGAGCCGTTTCGATAGATAGGTCGTCGCCACGCGATGTTCTAGCGACTTGCCCCAATGCACCAAGGTCAGTGCGAGACCAATGCCGCCGATCAAAATAAACGCCAATGGCAATAGCAACAACAACCATAGCCACCAGCTATAACCACGGGCCACGACGACATCGTGCGGCTCATTGGGGTCGTACCAGATCGGCATTTCCGCATCGACCTGGAAGGGGGCGAGCATGTCGCGCACGCTCTCCAAGTCGTTGGTAAATTCGCGGCCGGTGCCATAGTGAATATCGTAGGTCCAATCCTCGTAAACCGTGCCATCGACGAGGTAGCGGATTCGCACCTCGGGACGATGCACGGGGCCATCGTCGGCGGGCCGGCTCCCCTCGCGCGTCTGAATGACCGTGCCGCGTCCTTCGACATAGCTGTGGTTGACGCGCCACTCGGGGACAACTAAGACTGCCAATAGCAATGTGAGAAACAGCGTGCCGATGCCCAAGAAAAATGAATAGAATAATGCCTCGCCGACACTCCCCCAGGCTTTGGAGCCGGTACGGCGATGGCCGCGCTTTTTGCCGTACATGCGAAGCAGACGTGGCACTGAGCGAAAGTCCTTTAGGAGTTGAAAAGTTTTAATCTGTAGCGAAACGCCCGCCGCGGCGTTTCGGACAATCTGTAGGGAACGCCCTCCGTGGCGTTCCGGCGCAACGAAGGACCGTAACCTTTTGTTCGTTTAACTCCCCGTCAGTGTATCGCAAACACCCTTCGATCGTGAACCGGATGAACGTTATGGCAGGAAAAGAAAATAACCAATCGGACTCTGGGGACATCAAGCAGATGTTGTGTGCCGCTGGATTCGCGAGTGTTCTTCGATTGCAGGTTGTGTTATTTACCAGTTTTTGGAGCCTGCTTGCCGGTTCGTCCACAGCCGGTGATTGGCCGCAAATTCTCGGTCCTAACCGAAACGGCATTGCCGTAAATGAAAAGTTGGCCGATCAATGGCCGGCCGGCGGCCCAAAGCTCGTCTGGGAAGCGAAAGTCGGTCGAGGGTACTCCGGGGTGGCGGTCGCCGGCGAGCGGTTACTTTTGTTTCATCGCATCAAAGATGAGGAGGTATTGGAGCTTCGTAACGCATGGACTGGACGGCTAGTTTGGAGCAAATCGGCAGCGGTTCGGTATCAAAGCTCGATTGCGCCCGACGACGGACCTCGCTGCGTGCCGGTGGTCGATAAAGACCAAGTGTATGTATTGGGAGTAGCCGGCCATTTGCGTTGCCATCGGCTCAAGGATGGCGAACTACTATGGCAGCACTTTTTGGAACAAGAGTTCGACATCCCGCCGGCGTACTTTGGTGTCGGCAGCACGCCGATTGTCGAAGCGAACAAGCTACTGGTGAATGTCGGCGGAAAAAAAGGCGCGGGCATCGTGGCATTCAATACCGTAGATGGTAAGGTTGTCTGGCAAGCGACCGACGAAGGGACTAGCTACTCCTCGCCGACGGTCGCCACGGTTGACGGCGTGCGTCATGCTATCTTTGTAACGCGGCTCAACTGTGTATCGCTCGATCCGGCCAACGGCAAAGTGCGATTCAGCTTTCCGTTTGGGCAACGCGGTCCGACCGTCAATGGTGCCGCGCCCCTGGTCATCGATGGTCATCTGTTTCTAACGGCCAGCTACGGCATCGGCGCGGTGTGGGCCAAAATTGAACCAACTAAGGCCGATGTTGTCTGGAACAGCGACGACGTGATGTCGAGCCAATACACCACTCCGGTCGAGCATGACGGTCGGTTGCTCGGCATCGACGGGCGTCAGGACCAAGGCGTTGCGCGGCTGCGTTGCTTCGACCCCAAGACACAAAAAGTCGCTTGGACTCAAGAGGGCTTTGGCACCGGCAATCTGATCTTAACTGATGAAAAAATTATTGTGCTGAAGACTAGCGGCGAGTTGCTGCTCATCGCCGCTGATCCGAAACAGTACCGCGAGTTAGCCAAAGCCAAGGCGCTCGACGGCACGGCTCAACCGCTGCCCGCTTTGGCCGACGGCCGGTTATACATTCGCGATCAGCACGCGCTGAAGTGTTTTGATTTGCGATAGCGTTTGTGGCCGCCTTTCACTCTTTCCCACGTTCTGCGTCACTCGTCCCCACGCTCTGCGTGGGAACGCGATCGGCTGCCGCTCCGCGGCAAAAACCTGCAGTAATTGGGAAAAGGTTAATGTCTCAAGGGACGTAGAGCGTCCAAAAAAAAGTTCCCACGCAGAGCGTGGGAACGAGTGATGTTCCTTTAATTGCAAACGGTCGTGATCTCAATTGCAAACTGCGAGTTGACGACGCGAGGCCGGTTGCTTGCGATAAAAACCGATGCTTTCGAGCGATTTGTAAACTTCTTCGAGCGTTTTCTCACCGAAGTTCGAAATGCTCAACAAGTCGTCGCGAGTGCAATTCAGCAGGTCTTGCACGGTGAAGATGCCCTTCTCTTCCAGGCAGTTGGTCGTGCGAACCGTCAGGCCGATCTCGGCGGTGCTCATCTCCAGACGTTGCTGAAAATCGCTGTTGCGTCCGGCAATGGCATTAAGCGGAATGCGAGTCATGGGTTCCCTCCCAGTCGAATGAAGTTAGTTTGGCGCGACTGTCCACCCTGGATCGTGCGCGCCGGTAAGTCTTGGCATCAATATAACCATTACCGCGAATTTGCCTAGCTTTTTTTGCTGCGCATTCCCGCTGTTTTTTCGGAGAAGTGGTGCTAGCAGCGCCAGCACCGACAGTGCCGCGCGAATTGTGTATATTGAAGAATAATTAACCACGGAGTCGCGGAGACACGGAAAAGCAAAGACAAATAAGGATGTTTGTTCATCGCGATTAAACACCGCTCGACGCGATTAGCGATTGCATCGCACCAATCATTCGCGTTCATTCGTATCCATTCGCGGCCAAACAAATTTGCGCCTCCCTCCGTGCCTCCGTGGTAAATCACCTTCAGGAGTTTTAAGTTTTGAACGGATTGCTCGAATCGCTCACGCTCGCCCAGCAAGCGGCGGTCACCCATGTCGACGGACCGCTGCTGATTCTTGCCGGACCGGGTAGCGGAAAAACGCGCGTCATCACGCATCGCATCGCCTATTTGATGCAGCAGGGGGTCAGCCCGCACCGCATTTTGGCGCTGACCTTTACGAACAAGGCAGCCGACGAGATGAAGCGGCGCATCGCTACGCTGGCCCCCAATCGCAAGGTTTGGATCAGCACGTTTCACCGGTTTTGCGCGCGGCTGTTGCGGCAATATGCCCCGCTGGTCGGGCTGGTTGAAAACTACTCGATCTACGACACCAGCGACAGTTTGCAAGCGCTCAAACGCGCGATCGACGCGCTCGATATCGAACTGACCCACATGACGCCCGAGCGCATTCACTCGGCCGTCAGTTGGGCTAAGAACAATCTGATCACTCCCGAACAATACGAGAGTAAGCCGGGCAACCCGATCGGTGCCGTGGTTAAAAAAGTTTACCCGCGCTACCAGCAAGAACTGCTGACCAGCAGCGCGGTCGATTTCGACGACATGCTGTTGCACGTGGCCAACTTGTTGCGCGAAAATCCCGAGGTTCGCGCCACACTCGACGAGCGCTATCAGTACGTGATGGTCGACGAGTATCAGGATACGAATCTCGCGCAGTACGCGATCGCGCGCGGGCTGTCGATCGATCATCCCAATTTGGCCGTGACCGGCGATCCCGATCAATCGATCTACGGCTGGCGCGGGGCGAATCTCAGCAACATTTTGGAATTCGAAAAAGACTTTCCGCAGGTCAAAGTCGTCCGGCTCGAACAAAATTACCGCAGCAGCAAACGCATTCTGCGCGTCGCCGATCAACTGATTCAGCACAACACCAAACGCAAAAAGAAGGACCTGTTTACCGAGAACGACGAAGGCAAGCCGGTCACATTCATCTCGCAAGCTAATCAAAGTGCTGAAAGCGATTGGATTTGCACGCGCATCGCCGGCGACATTGCCGAGGGTCGGCGCCGGCCACGCGATTTTGCCATCTTTTATCGCATGAATGCGCTGTCGCGCGGGCTGGAACATTCGCTGCGGCAGTATTCGATTCCGTATCAGATGGTCAACGGCGTCGAGTTCTATCAGCGCAAAGAAATCAAAGACATGCTGGCGTATCTGCATTTGATTAATAACCCGCGCGATAACGGAGCGATGTTGAGGATCATCAACACGCCGGTTCGCGGCATCGGTAAATCGACGATCAACCGACTGCGGCAGCATGCCAACGAGCGCGGGCAGTGCGTGCTGGCCGCCGCGCGCGAAGCCGGTTTGATTTCCGACTTGCCCAAGCGCGCCGCGGTGGCCGTGGCCAAGTTCGTCAACATGTTCGATCGGCTGCAGCTCACCGCGCTGTCGCCCGTCGAGGAGATTTTGGGCCGCGTGCTGTCCGAGACCGGCTACGACGAAGCGCTCAAAGGAACCGAAAGCGAAGAGGACGAAGAGCGGCTGGCCAACATTCAAGAACTGCTGACCGCCGCGCGCGAATACGACGAACAGAATCCCGGCCAAGGGCAGCTCGAAGGCTATCTCGAACAAGCCAGCCTGGTCAACGATACCGACGCGTGGGAAGTCGAAGACGATCGCGTGACTTTGATGACGTTGCATGCCGCCAAGGGTTTGGAATTTCCGGTCGTGTATATCATCGCGATCGAGGAAGGGTTGCTGCCGCATGAGCGCAGCAGCCAATCGATGGACCAAATCGAAGAAGAGCGTCGGCTGTTCTTTGTCGGCATCACGCGCGCCGAAGAAGAGCTGAACCTGACGATGGCCAAGTATCGCAGCTTCCGCGGGCAGACGCGGATGTCGATTCCGAGCCAGTTTTTGATGGAGTTGCCGACCGAAGAGTTGGAAGTCGTCGATCAGTCGACGTTCCGTGAGCCGTCCTGGCTCGAGTTCGAAGGTGAATCGCACGCCGATGGTTGTTCGGATGAGGACGAAGATTTAGTTAGCCTTTCCGACGAGTTGGAGCATGAAGCCGGCTTGCCCACTTTGCTTGGGGGTTCATCGCCAACGCGTGCGGCAACCCCGTCGATGTTAATCGCGCACCACGGCGCGCTGCGATTGACGACGGCCGCCCAGCTAGAATTAAAGGCAACTGCAAACGACGCTAAGATTGGTGTGATGGCTGAAACCGATGTTGCCGCCGAGCCGCCGATCTCGCCCGACGATTTTTTCCACGGCCAGTTGGTCAAGCATCCGCAGTACGGGCTGGGCAAAATCATTGCGCTCTCAGGCAGCGGTCCGCGCCGCGGCGCCACGGTGGCATTTGTGCAAGGCGCGGGCGAAAAGCGGTTTATTTTGAGCCACAGCCCGCTAAGGCCGGTGAAGGGAGGGGGGTAAGGAAGTGCGGAGTGCGGAGTTGGAAGTGCGGAGTGAAGTCAAGTTCGAATCAAAAGCGTGAAATCCAATAGCGTGAACGCGTGAAATCGGAAAGCGTTAGATGAGAATGGCGAGTCATCGCGTATTGGCGGTTCTAAATTAATCCGACTGACAACTGACAACTGACCACGGACAACTGACGACTGACGACTGACAACATTAAAGACGCGCTTGCCGGCCTAGTTCCGTTCTACTGCGCCAACCACAATCGCCACCGGCATCGTCCAGATCATGATTCGGTTGCTGGATGAAATCTTGAAACCGGCGCGGGTCAGCGAGCCTTCGACGTCGATCGGCTGACAATCGACGATGTGCGGGAAGTGGCGGTGCATCCACTTGTAGGTGTGTTCGAGCGTGCTGTCTTTCTCGCCAGGCTTGACTAGCGACATCGAGACCGCGCCCAGGCGACCGGTCGGTTTAAGCACGCGGCGAATTTCGGCAAGCACGATGGATATCGTTTCTAGCGGAAACAGTTCCAGCGTGAAGCTCATCGAGACTACGTCGAACATCGCATCGGCGTAGGGCAGGGGAGGGACCGGCGCGACGGCCAGCGTCACGCGGTCCGATAAGCCGGCGCGGTCGATACGTTTAGCGGCGACGGTCCGCATGCCGTCGGAAACATCTACACCATCGACATGCCCGCCGCCTCCTGCAAAAGTCGCCAGTTCGACCAGCGAATGCCCGGTGCCATAGCCGATTTCCAGCACGCGTTCGCCGGGCTGCACGGCCAGCGCCATGAGTCCCGCTTCGCGTGCGGCATGTTCATTTCTGTCGCATAGCGCGTCGTATCCGCCGGCCATGCGATCGTAAAACGATTTGTCGTTGCGAGCCGGCAGGGTGGTTTCGGCGGTCATCGAGCAATTCCTATCGTAAGTCGATTGATAACCGATGGTTGGGCGCGGTTTAGCCTTAAGCTGTGCGAGTTTTTCCGCAACCTGTGCAAAATCACGGAAAATGCGCAACAAGTCGGGTCCACTCGCAGACGCTGGCAATCGCTAAGTCAATATGTCATCATGGGTTTGCTCAATTCGCTGCTCACGTTAAGGGGGGAATTATTGCGCATCACTGGTCATTTTGGGTTCAATATTGTTAGGTATCTTGAAGTGATGCGACGGGCGATCGTTCACGAGGTATCCGCAGCCAATCAATTCAAACTCGATGGCCCGCTTTTCATACATCCGAGCGTACCCTAGGTGCTGGCTTACTTTCAAGTCGGAGGGTTGAAATCGAGCCTACTCCCTGGTCGCCGCCGCGATACTCCACGAAATACACGAAACACACGAAAGAAGCGTTTTGAAGCTTGCCGTCAAATGACTCAACGCCTAGCCGGGGTCAACCCGGTCGCTCGCGCTTGCGGCTCACTGGCTTATCTTTCTGTTCCCTTTCGTGTCATTCGTGTCTTTCGTGGTCAGTTCAGTTCGTAGTTCGATCCCAGTGATTTCACGTCAAACCCCCGCGCCGCGGGGGCCGTATTCGCCCGGCACACGCGCGCCGTCGCGGAACCGCGGCTGACGTTGAAAGTCCAAGTCGGGCCCTTCGCCGAAGTAATACTTCTTGGCGTCGGGGTTGTTCAGCACCTCTTCGGCCGTGCCGTGACACAGCACTTGTCCGGCGCGAATCACATAACTGCGATCGGTAATCGCCAGCGTCTCGCGCTCACGATGATCGGTAATCAAAATTGAAATTCCGTCGTCGGCTAGCCGACGAATGATCCCTTGAATGCTATTGATCGTCACCGGATCGATGCCGGTGAATGGTTCGTCGAGCAAAATGATCTGCGGCTCGGAGACAAGGCAGCGGGCGATTTCGAGCCGGCGTTTTTCTCCGCCCGAGATCACCATCGCCAGCGACTTGCGAATTTTGGTGATGTCGAACTGCACCAATAGTTCCTCGCAACGCTTTTTGCGTGTCCGACCATCCATGCCCAGCATTTCCATGACGGCCAACAGATTTTGCTCGACGGTCAATTTGCGAAATACGCTTTGCTCTTGGGCCAAGTAGCCCATACCGCCGCGCCGCGCGCGCTCGAACATCGGCCAATGGGTAACATCGAGTCCGCCGAGATTGACGTTGCCCTTGTCCGGTTCGACCATGCCGCAGGTCATGCGAAAGCTAGTCGTTTTACCGGCGCCGTTGGGACCGAGCAAGCCGACGATCTCACCGCGATAGACATCAAAGTCGACGCCATCGACGACGCGTCGCCGGCCGAATGTTTTGACAAGACCACGAACTTGTAAGAGCGGCATAAGTCGGTCCTCCTTGACCGGCGACAACTAACTCACGGAAATTTTTTACCACGGAGACGCGGAGACGCGGAGAAAGATGACAAGTTCAAGAAGTTTTGAGATGGCTCGTTAAGAGGTTAACGGAGGTTAAAACTTTGCAGTCTTCAATTCACTACGAACTGTGATGGATTTGAAAACTGGCCGAATTCGCGTTCATTCGTATCCATTCGCGGCCACATTCCTTCTGTTCTCTCCGTGTCTCCGTGGTTTCTTTTGAAACGTTACCGCACGCGCCCCATTCGCTTGAAGTTGGGCCAAAATGGAATCTCAACGTCTAGCCCGCGGAGCGGAAGTTTAACGCTCCAGCTCGCGGGCCAGGAGTGCGGCCAATAGATATAAATTGCTTTGCCGATCAGCAATTGTCGTTCGACATAGTTCACGTTGTCCCACAACCGGCCGTCCTTGCTCGCCGGGCTGTTGTCGCCCAGCATGAAGAATTGATCCTTATCGTTATCTTCGGAGTCCAACAGTTCGATCGACGTAATCGGCTCGGCCGGGCTTTCACGTTGTCGATCGGGTTTGGTGTAATAAACGTCGCGGCGAATCTTCAGATGACTGACTCGCAAGGCCGTGCCGTTCGACGCGATACCCACGGGCTGAAGATCGCTTCCCATGTCCGAAGAGAGCGGCTGGTTGATTTCGCGATCGTTGCCCAGCTTTTCGTAAATTCCATCGCCAGGAAATTCAATCCGCTCGTCGTTCACGAATAGCCAAAGTTGCTGGTCGATGTTGGCGAATCGCAATCGATAAGTGCCCGGGCCGATGACCGGAGTGCCGGCTTGTTGCTTGAATTCCGGCAGACCGACGATCGCCAGCGTGGCCTCGCCCGTGGCCACGTCGATATGGGCCTGAAAC
>JAYTAU010000416.1:0-1400 GCA_043737375.1 Planctomycetia bacterium | reverse complement strand
ATAGCATTTCCTTCAAGCACAGCAGCAACACAGTATGGTCGCAACAACATGTGACTGCACGTGAATGCAGCTACTATATAGTGTGCGTTAGCCCTGGTTTATTGCCGACTTGCAACTTCGAACCGGCGGCTTGGCCCCGCACGGAATGTACAGCCACTTATATCTCAACGGATTGTATTGGGGCATGTATTATGTCCACGAACGTCCGGATGATTCTTTTGCAGAAGAGTATCTGGGGGGTGTCAAGGAAGACTACGACATCATCAAGCACACCGCGGGCACGGCAGCTTCCGGCACGACTGCGAATTTTGCGTCGTTGTTAGGGCTGGTGGGGCAAGATCAGGCAGTGCTTGCCAACTATCAAGCGGTCGGCAACAAGTTGGATCTGGCCCAGTTCGTCGACTACATGATCGTCAATTTCTACGGGGGCAACAGCGACTGGTCGCACCACAACTGGTACGCATCGTTCAATCGAGTCGATCCCAACGGCAAATGGCGTTTTCATAGTTGGGATGCCGAACATACGGTGCGCGCACATGTTTTTAACGACAACAATACCGGTAAAAACGACTCGAATTCTCCAACCTACATTCATCAGCGGCTGTCGAACAGCGCAGAGTATCGCTCGCTGTTCGCCGATCGCGTGCATAAACATTTCTTCAACGACGGTGTGATCACTCCGGTCAAAGCGGCGGCGACCTATCAAGCCCGCATGACCGAGATCGATCGCGCGATTGTGGGCGAGTCGGCACGCTGGGGCGATAACGGGCGTGCCGTTCCCTACACGCGCGATACCGACTGGGCACCTGATCAGCAGTCGCTGTTGACGAATTATTTTCCGATTCGCACTTCGCAAGTGCTTACGCAGTTCAAAAACAACCTGATCAAGCCGTCGAACGTACCCGGGCCGTTGTACCCCGCGTTTGCTGCGCCTGCGTTCAACCAGCACGGCGGCTCGATTACAGGGCCTTTCTCGTTGACCATGTCGAACGGCGGTGCGGGCGCAATTCACTATTCCCTCGACGGTTCGGACCCTCGGCCCGTCGGCGGTGGTGCGCCTGCCTCGGCGGCGTACAGCGCGCCGATTACGCTTTCGACCTCGACGATCGTCAAATCGCGAACTTGGAACGGCAGTGCTTGGAGCGCGCTCAACGAGGCCACATTCACCGTTGACCATTCGGTTCGGATCACGGAAATCAATTACAATCCTTACCAAACCGACGCCGGCGGCTCGGGTGCCGATTTCGAGTATGTGGAATTGAGAAACACCGGCACCTCGGCCATTAATTTGCAAAATTTCAAGTTGGCTGTGGGAATCGACTTTACGTTTACCGCGTCGACTCCGCTCACGCCGGGGCAATCGGTCGTGGTCGTAAAAAACCTCGCCGCATTCCAATCGC
>JAYTAU010000415.1:0-1400 GCA_043737375.1 Planctomycetia bacterium | reverse complement strand
TGGGCGACTTTCTCGACGAGTCGCAGCAACTGCTGGAATCCTTGAACCAGAACCTGTTGGTTCTGGACGAGTGGGCAAGCGGCGCGCACGACGGCGTCAATTGCGACCCAGAATTGCTCAACGAAATGTTCCGCTCGGCGCATAGCCTCAAGGGCCTGTCGGCGATGCTGGGACTGAACAATATCAAGGAGTTGACCCACAAAGTCGAGAACGTCTTTGACGCCGCCCGCCAAAATCAGCTTGCCGTGCGCCCGGACGTTGTCGAACTGATGTTCCAGGCCATCGATCACCTGGGCTCAATGGTCGGCGCCCTTAACTGCAACGATGCCGGCGAAATCGATTGCAACCGGACGATCGACTCCATCGAATCGCTGCTGCAAGATGCCGGGGTCGCCAAGGCCGTTGGCGCTCAGGGCGACGCCGAAAAAATGTTTGCCTCGGCTCTTGCCGAAGCCAGCCCTGTGAAAATTCCAGCGCCTGTGGAACGGAGCCCGGCCCAGCCGCAAGCCGCCAGCGAGCGAGCGGCCGCGGTAGATTGCTTTTTGGCATTGGCCGATGAGACCGACATTCCGAGCAAGTATCTCTCAATCTTCATCGACGAGAACGAGGCGTCCCTCGATACCTTGGCGGAAACGCTGGTTTCGCTCGAACGGCACACAGCGGGCGTGGCGGCGGAAAGCCTGCTGATGACATCGCACCGCATCAAAGGATCGGCGGCCTCGATCGGACTGAATCGGATCGCGAAGTTGGCCCATTTGATGGAAGACGTGCTGCAGGACATGCGGCAGCGTAACGCCGATCTCACCCCGGAAATGACCGACGCCCTGCTGCACTGCACCGACGGCTTGCGAGCTTTCATACAAGACCTCAAGGCAGGCCGAACGGGCGCCGACAATTTTGGCTTGCTGGCCATCGAGCTATCGTGCGCTACGGCGAACCGGCCGTCCGCCGATGAGACTTGCGACACGACGTCGCCCGCAGCCGCGAAACAAGATGCGACCGGCGAAGCTCCCGCGTTTGTCAACTTGGCGAATACCATCGTGCAAAGCGCGCCGCACGACGCGGCGGGCGTTGTCGGCCGAGTTTGGTTTCAGCCGGATTATCCGCTCGTTTCGCTCAAAGCCCAGTTGGTCTATGAAAAACTGGCCCGCGCCGGCGAGTTCTTTTATAGCAAGCCCAGCCCGCACGAACTGGACTCCATTGAAGGCTTAACGTCCTTTGCATTTGGCGTGGTGCTCGCCCAATCGCCCGAAGCCATCGAGCAACAATTGAGCATCGCCGGAGTCGAGCGAATCGAGATTGCATCGCTGCAGTCCTACCGGCACCCAACACGCATCGACGTCGGTTGCGGTAACGTTCATATGTTGCCGCTTTACCAAGTTTGAGCAGTGGGCATGTGG
>JAYTAU010000414.1:0-3782 GCA_043737375.1 Planctomycetia bacterium | reverse complement strand
GGCGTGTGCGGATAAACAACGTCTTCGTGGCCCGCCAAGAGTCGATCAATATCGAGAATGCCGTTGGCCATGCCGATGCAGTTTGTGCCGCGATCGGTGACCGTAGTCCAGCAAGGCTGTAGGATCGCTCCGGACCAAAGGCATTGCCCGCGAATCGCGTTGATCGTGTCATAAACCCGGGTGCGGGTGACTTTATGTACCTGCGGGGCTTTATCGTCCATGCCAGGCAGGCGAACATGTTCGAGGTACAGCCGATCGAATTCGTGTTTGATCGTGGCTGTGACTTCGGCATGAAGGTCGCCGCTCGACAACGGGCTATAGCTATGGCCATTCCATCGCCACCACTCGTCGCGCCAATTCCGAAGTGTGCAGCCGAACTGGGCATGTTTGCAATGGCGTTCGAGGTAGACGCGTGCGAGCCGATGCGGATCGTCGTCAGCCTCGGCAATATATCGAGTAGCCGTTGAAGCGGCCGCGTTGGGGCTATCGGTTGTTGACGTCGCGACGACTGCCGGCGGTTCCCAGTCTGACGTTGTTGCGACGATCTGTAGCAGTTGATCGATAGTCCCGCCAGCGTCCAAGTAATCTGATATGTCACCCTTCGGCGGCAGCCCGGGTAACTCGGGCACGCGAACGCGCGCGGCGATCGACTTTACAGAGCGACCGACTGCGTTGGCGTGATCAAGTCCGACGTCGTCGTTATCGCGAAGTATGACGACGTCACAGCCGGCCAGGGCCTGCGAGTATTCATGCGACCACTTTGATTTGCCGGTGAACTTGGATTTAGAGGCGCCGCCTACGTTAGTGGTGGCGGTAAGTCCGAGTTTCGCGAGACGGTCGGCATCCTTTTCGCCTTCGACGATGAAAACTTGCGGAGTGCGACCGGCGGTTTGTTCTGCGGTGATGTAGGTGCGAAGTTCGGGCAAGCGATACAGAATGCGTCGTATCCCTTTGACCGACCAAAGCCAGCCGCCGCCCTGGGCCGGATTCGGTGCTCGTTGGCGAAAGTCCTTCGGCTCCATCCGGCAAGACTGATACAGCAACGTGCCGGCTTCGTCGCGGTAATCGTAGGTTGCGACCAGTTTCGACGGCGTCTTTGTCTTACCGTTGGAGTGCGATGCGTGGCCGGCCGATCCGTTTCGGCTGGGCCGCGGCGGGAATAAATCGCGCGCGGTCATTCCCAGTTCATTGAGAATTCGGCTAGTCGGGCAGCCAGCGTGGCAGTGGATCAGCACCGAATTTCCGACAACGCCGACCGAGAGGCTGGCCTTGGAATCTTCGTGGCACGGGCAGTGAGCTTCCCACTGATCGTCCGAGGTCTGTGCGACGGCATGCAGACGCGACAGTACGGCGGTAAGTGGAGAGTCGAAACCGGGGTTAGCCATAACCGATAGAGTCCATTCGAGTGAGTCCGTTCAAATCCGCCTGTTTTGCTTGCCTGCAAAAATCAAACACCACACCGAGCGGGCTATACCCTTTGTGGCCCTCTACAGCGCGGCAGGTATACCGCGCGACCCGGTGCGGAAAGAGGTTGTTGACTATTCCGCGGCGTCGTTCGATTCGTCGTTGCCGTCTTCGCTGTCTTCGTCTAGCGATTCTTTGTTCCAGCCGCGAAGCCAGTCGTCCTGCTCCGGACCTGGAATGAATGGGCAATCGGATAGAATGTGGCCTGCGAGATAGGCTGCACATCCGCCGCTAAACTTCTCTCGATCGACTGGATCGGTTCCGTAAAGGACTTCGACTCGTAATTGCAAATGAGGTTCGACCTCTTCAAATGGCAACGCTTCCCACTCGGCGGCCGACATATATGCCGTGGTGATCGCTTGTCCGTTCACTGCGGCAAACACTCCGGCGTCGCGATTGGCCGACAGCCACGCCAAAACTTGATCTTCGATTTCGGTTACTTTGGCGTCGCCGATGCCTTTGACCGACCGCAGGCCGACACCCTTGGCGTTGCCTTGTGCTCGTAGGTCTTCGAGCTGGCTGATCGTGTCGATGCCGTTCTCTTGAAGTTTCTCGATTAGCTTGGGCTTGAGGTCGAGCTTTGAAATTGGCACAGTACGCCAGGCGTTGGGATCGACGACCGGTTTTGCCGCGGGCCCATTGCCGATCGGATCGCCGGGCTTTCGGATCGGCGAATCAAACAGCGGCAGCTTTTCCGGGCCACGATAAAGCAGCTTTTGCAGCAGTTCAGCAACTTCTTTCTCTTCGGCCTGGGCGTGTTTCAATTCGGCTTTACAAGCCATGACGTGGAGTACGCAGCGGGACAGAACCTTTTCCAGCTCTTGCCGTTCGGTGAGGAAAGTTTCTTCGGGTGAAAGCAATTCTCGCAGTTTGTCGGCCGACGGCTGTTCGATGTCGATGGCGTCGGTTGATGGTTCAGCGGCAGTGACGTCTTCGTCGCTAGCCACTTTATCGGGATGCTGCTTCGTCCCCTCCTGGTGCGTTCCTTCGCTGCGCGGATCAGTACAGCCCGAGCAATCTGGCAACTCGTTTGTTGTTACCGCCTGATCATCAGCAGCAACGTCAACCGCAAGTGTTTCCGGCATGTCTAAAGTTGTGGGCATCGCTCTATCCTTTGTTACAAAGTTTCATCTTTCCAAAACCGTTCTAAGATCCGAAAACAGGTGACTTCAGCCAGCCGGCGATCGTCGCAAAATTCCCAATGCACTAACGGGAATCGATGCTGCCAAGCTAGGATCGAACGAAAGATTGCTTTGCGATTGTCGGTCGCGGAACGCTTGCCCCACTCGGGTGCCGAGCTAATCAGTTGGCCAAACGACGCTTCGACGATCACGTAACTGCGATAAATCGAATTGAGGTTTTCGAGTTCCTTTTCAAACCGTTCGCGACGGCCACCCCAACCGAGAATTGTCCCGTGAGCGTCGTCCAAGCTTTTCCGTTCGACGTGAATACGGCCTTGAAAACCTTCGATCGAATAATCGCCCAGTGAATCCGGGTGCCGACCAAGGCAACGCCATTCAATTGGCACGATGAGCGGCCGGCCGCCAAGGTCTGCATCAGTTTCCAGGCCCTTAAATGAAAACGGCTGCTGCTCGGCTGAATCAATCAGCACCGTGAACGGGTTGATGATGGCGCTGTCGACCGGCCCATCGGCCAGGGATTCGTTGCCCATCGTTTGGCAGATGCGTGCAGCCGATAAATTCTCTTTCCAATACTGCGCGGTCCGATCGTTTTTAAGCGTGAGGTCGCGCGCGGCGAGATACATCCGAATGTGCGACAACGTCACCGGCCCCACGCCGTCGATGCCAAGTATCCACTTCGGTTCAACCGCGCCCCAGTCGCCCGGTTCGGCAATCCCGAAATGGTTTTGAACAGCGGCTATTTTCGAATCAAGAACCATAGTGCGACTCCATTCAGCAATGACCGTCTATCCAACTCAGCCTGCCTCAGCTAATTCACCAGTAAAGATCTTCAATGCCGGTAACGCCGGCTCGGGCTTGGGCGACTCCAAAGCCGTCAGTCAGCCCATGGTCGAGTTCTCTACCGCTCGATCGACCTTGGCTTGCTCAATCAGTTCGGCCAGAAACGTTTTGCGCAGGTTCAGTGCCTGGCGTTGGCAGAAGCCTGCGGCCGTCGATTGCTTGCCGATCAATAAGCAAAGTTTCTTTGCACGGCTGATCCCGGTGTAAATCCATTCGCGCGAGCAGACTTTGCGGGCGCCGGGGTATTCGTCGATCATCACGATTGCCAACGGCCATTCCGACCCTTGGGACTTATGCACGGACAACGCATAGCCCAAATCCCAAGTGCAACCGGTG
>JAYTAU010000413.1:0-3784 GCA_043737375.1 Planctomycetia bacterium | reverse complement strand
GACAAATCGGGCGGCGTGCTCGATGCGAACGCAGTCGCCGCACTACTCGACGACGATCGCATCAAGTACTTGTCCGAGATGATGAATTTTCCGGGTGTGCTGCACGACGACCCCGAAGTGCTGGCCAAGATTGCCGCGGCTCGCCGGCGCAACAAACCGATCGACGGACATGCGCCGGGTCTGCGCGGTGAAGCGTTGGCCAAGTACATCGCGGCGGGCATTAGCACCGACCACGAAAGCCGCGCGCTGGACGAAGGTCGCGAAAAACTCGAACGCGGCATGAAGCTGCTGATTCGCGAAGGCTCGGCCGCCAAAGATTTCGAGGCCTTGCATCCGCTGATCGCGGAACACTTCGGACAGTGCATGTTCTGTAGCGACGACAAACATCCCGATGAATTGGTCCACGGTCATATCAACCAACTCGTCAAACGCGGGCTGGCCAAAGGGCTCGACCTGTTTCAACTGCTCTGGGTCGCCTGCGTGAATCCGGTCGTGCATTACCGACTGGATGTCGGGCTGTTGCGCGAGGGCGATGCGGCCGATTTTATCGAGGTTGACGATCTTCGCGAGCTAAATATCGCGAGGGTGTTTATCGATGGACAATTGGTTGCCGAGAATGGCAAGTCGCTGCTGCCGCGCGTCGAGCCGGCGATCGTCAATCAGTTCGATACGCCTGAGCGCACGGCTGCTGAATTTGCGGTCGCCGCGTCGCCAGGTTCATTGCAAGTTATCGAAGCGATTGACGGGCAATTGATTACCAATCGCGTCACTCGCCAGGCGAAAATCAAAAATGGCCAAGTGTTGGTCGATGTCGATCGCGATCTTCTGAAGATGGTGCTGGTCGATCGCTACGGCGGCGGCAAGCCGGCCGTGGCGTTTGTGCGTAACTTCGGGCTGAAGCAGGGCGCGATCGCGTCGAGCGTGTCGCACGACTCGCACAATATCATCGCGGTCGGCGTGAGCGATGAGGATCTTGCTCGCGCAATCAATTTACTGATCGTAGCCAAAGGGGGCATCTCGGTCGCGCATGGCGATGAACACGATTTACTACCGTTGCCGATTGCCGGTCTGATGTCGGCTGACGAAGGACAGATAATTGCCGCCGCTTACTCACGATTGGATGAAGCTGCCAAGCGACTGGGTTCGAAGCTTTCGGCACCGTTCATGACACTGTCGTTCATGGCTTTGACGGTCATTCCAGAATTGAAACTTGGACCGGAAGGGCTGTTCGACGTCGGCAGGTTTGGCTACGTGCCGCTGTTTAAGTGAGGGGCGCGGAGATCGAGGGGCGAGCAGCGAGGAGTGCGGGACGAGCAGCGAGGGGTGCGGGACGAGCATTTCAAGAGAGCGACCGGGCTTACCTCTGTGTTTGACGATTACTAAATTTGACTTTGCCGTCATGCGTAAATAACGAGCCAAAAATCTTTCCGCCGGCTTCGATGCGCAATGCACCGGGTTGAAAGCCTGCGGAAATAGGACCATCTCGAACGATTTTACCATTGGCAGCAATGCACTTATAAAGCTCTTGGTTCGCATCGCGATCGAAAACCACTCCGTTGCGAACGACAGTCGGCAGATCGTTTTCGCGATTGTAGGTGATTTGCAACGTCTCGCCCGTCGAGGCAGTCAAACTTGCCTCGCCGTTGTTTAGCTTAGTAACGTCCAATTTCCCACGTGCGACGACGTCTTTTTGAAACGCGGCGAACGAGCCATGATTGCCGGGTTCGCCGACTTCTAAGGTAAAGCCCGCCAACTCGCGCTGTGGGCTTTGGGGAACTTGCATGGTAAAGAATCGTTCCTCACCGTAGCGGTCGGCGCTTTTGCCTGTGGGTGAAATATCGCTGCGACCGGTCAAACCAATCGGCCGCAATGCAATCCAAGTTTTTTCGTATTCGAAAAACCAAATGCCGTTTTGCTCGTTCAGTTTGGCGGTTTTAGGAATCATGAAGTAAAACTTGCTGCCGTCGGCCGGCCTTAGCCAGACGACCAGGTTCCGAAACTGCGCGACCTGATCGCCCGGGTTCTTGGAAGCATGGCCGATCAATGGATTCGGCCCCTCATTGCTGGCGGCTTCGAACGACGGTCGCGCGCTGTTGACCGCAAAAAAGTCGACGCCCCGCCGAGTGTTGGCGGCCAGCAGTTTGAAAGGGCAGATGTTCCAAAGCACGTCTGGCGTTTCGGTTCCTTCGCGACCGCGGCTGATGACACTGCCCATTTGATAGGTGTTGGCAATGAACGTCGTTTCCCAGAAGCGCGGCGTGGTGTCTTTGCCGGGCGTCCAGAGCTCGTACTTGGGTTTTGTCGCCAGGATTTCGATCGGTCGCGCAAAATTTTTGCGGGCCAATTCAACTACGGCCTCCGGCGGACGGTACGCGCTGGTGAAGTGATACAAGTCATCGCGATCGGCCTTCGGGTCGGCGATTGCCGTATCGCCGAAGTACAACGACAGGGGGTGCGTAACATTGGTGCCAAATACCACGTTGCCGCCGTAGTCGCGCGCGTTCGGCCCGGCAAAACCACCGTGGTAATACTTGACGGCTGCCGCGGCGTAGAGCCAATCGAGCGCCGCCTTGGCCAGCGATTTAACTTCGGGGTCTTTGGCGAAGTCGAACAAGTTATGATACGGAGCGAGCGTGTGCCCATGATAGTTGGGAGAATCCCATTCGCTCATGCCGACGAAGTACAACATCCGCACGTATTCGTGAATCTTCTGCTTGTAGAGTTGCCGAGTCGACTCGTTGCCGGTTTCTTCGGCAAACAGATAGACGGACGTGTCGCGCATCGCTCGCAGATTGTCGGTGTTGCGGACATCAACCCAACTCCCTTTATTCTCGGGCCCCCAAACGCCTCCTTTGCCCCCTTTGCCATAGACCGGGTGCGGTCGGCGGAGCGGTTCTTCGGCGGTCCAGATCTTAGCTCCGTCGTACATTCGCTGTTTGTAATCGGGGTCTAAGAACTGGCCGAAGAAAAAGTATTTTCGCACTTGACCTTTGAGCGTAAAACACCAATAGAAATCGACCCCTTTGGTGTGCGCGTGGTCGTGGGTCTGGTTGTCGATTTCTTGGAGTGCCTTGAGTGCAGCGGCGCGATTGCCGTTCAAGAAGGCCGTCATGGCGGTGGGGTAGTAGTTCTTCTCGTTTTCGCCGTGGGTTCCGCCGCCGATTTTGGTGTCGCGTAACAGCTTGAGCGCGTGCGCGCTACGTTCGACAAAGCCGCTCTCCCAATCGGCCGGCCAGGGATTGTTCAGTTTGGCATCGGCCGGAGCAGGGGGGAGCGGCAGTGTTGGTCCGTCGGCCTTCAGCGGGGCACAACAACTACAACCGATCGCCGCCATAAACGCGAGCAAGGCAAGTCGAAGCATGAGAAGATCGCATTATCAAGACGCCGCGAGCGGCAACACAATAGAAAACATCAGCCGCGAATGGATCCATGCGCTGCCATATTTAGGCTATTTGCATTGGCATGCAAACGCAAGCCGCGATCGGCTACCATTGAAGCTTCGCAATACTTCATCAATCACCGAAGCGACTGAAACGAAAAGCTTATGCAGCGTGCATATCGACGATGGACCTGGTTGACTCGCGGCGTAGCTCTACTGGGCGGTGTGTTGTGGTCCAATACGGCCTTGGCTCTGCAAGCCGACGAAAATCAGACGTTCGGTTCGAATCTTTCTCTAACTACCATCCTACCGTTCGCGCTGTTGTTGGGTTGTATTGCCGTGCTGCCGCTACTAGCCGAGCATTGGTGGCACAAAAACCGCAACAAGGCGATCGTTGTCGCGTTG
>JAYTAU010000412.1:0-1405 GCA_043737375.1 Planctomycetia bacterium | reverse complement strand
TCGCATGAACACATGCGATCAGGTGATGAAAAATACGATTCGGAACGAACCGGATCTCGATTGACCATTTGGAGAATGTACCCATGCCTTCGGTTTTGGTGATTGATGACGATGCTTCGGTAGGTCTGATCTTTCGCCGTTTTTTCGAAGAGTCGGACGTTACCGTGCTGGCGGCTGAGACTGCCGGTCAAGGGCTTGAAATGCTTCGCACGCATGAGCCCGATGTGATCATTGTCGACATCATGCTGCCCGATGCCTCGGGGCTGGAGATGTTCGCTCGCATTCAACAGTTGGATGCCAAGATTCCCGTGATCTTTATTACCGCGGGCGGCACCAGCGACACGGCGATCGAGGCCATGAAGCTTGGCGCGTTCGACTATTTATTGAAGCCCCTCGACTTTATTCGCGTGCAGTCGCTGGTCAGCCAGGCGTTCGAAATTCGTCGGCTGATGAACGTTCCGGTACGACTGCTTCAGACGAACGGTCACGGGATGCAGTCTTCCGACTGTCTGATCGGTCGTTGCACTGCAATTCAAGACGTCTACAAATCCATCGGGCGCGTGGCACCGCAAAACGTAACCGTGTTGATCCGAGGCGAGAGTGGAACCGGCAAGGAATTGGTTGCGCGGGCCGTTTATCAACACAGCACGCGATCGTCGGGGCGTTTTATGGCGGTCAACTGTGCCGCCATTCCCGAGGCGCTGCTCGAAAGCGAGTTGTTCGGCCACGAGAAGGGTTCGTTCACGGGTGCCGACACCAAGCGAATCGGTAAGTTCGAACAATGCTCCGGCGGAACACTGTTTCTGGACGAAGTGGGCGACATGACGCCGCTGGTTCAAAGCAAGATGTTGCGCGTGCTGCAAGATCAGCGATTCGAACGGGTCGGCGGCAACGAATCGATCAAGACCGACGTTCGCATCATCACGGCGACCAATCGTGATTTGGAACAGATGGTCGCCGACGGCGATTTCCGCGCGGACCTGTTTTATCGGCTCAATGGGTTTACGATCAAGATACCCGCCCTGCGTGAACGCGCCGATGACATATTGCTGTTACTCGAGCATTTTCTTGGCCGGTTCAATCGTGATCTGGGCAAGGGTGTTTGCGATATCTCGCCCGACGCTCTCGATATGCTGATGCATTACAATTGGCCCGGCAATGTGCGCGAGTTGCAAGCCGTCGTCAAGCAAGCGTTGTTGCAAGCCACGGGACCGGTGTTGTTGCCCGAGTTCTTTCCAGACGATGTTCGTCTGGGTGGTCGCTCGGCGAGTGCAGTTGGCACTACGGATGAAGCCAATCGTTCGGGTGACTTCGAGAACTTTGTCGATACGCAACTACGCAGTGGTAGCGAAGATCTTTATGCGCAAGCGTTGGCTTATATGGAACGCGTGGTTCTGACCCGCGT
>JAYTAU010000411.1:0-9322 GCA_043737375.1 Planctomycetia bacterium | reverse complement strand
CGAATGCTTTTGCCGTCGCTGAGCCAAGTACATTTCAAGACATTGCGTCATGGCATGGTCGCAGGCCAATCGTCGCGATTGTTCGGCAGCGGCTTATTCCGCACCGAGAACGGCGGCCAGGATTGGACACCGATTACGATCGACAAGGCAAGCGAGATCGGTGCCGCCGATTTCGACGCCGCCGGTGGAGCGGTCGTCATGCGGCCCGGGCAATTGCACGCACTAACTCAGCAGCAACTCACGCCGTCGCAACAACCTGACCTGGGCCTGACGGGTATTCGCGCAATCCGTTTCCACACGCACGGCAGCAGTTGGGCCGTGGGTAGTGGCGGCCTTTGTCTAGTCAGCAACGACGGGGCTAAATCATGGCAACGCCCGACCGGAGCGTTGGCAGAAACAACTCAGGCCAATTTTGATTTCTCGGCCCTGGCGGTGCGCGGAGCAAAGGTCTGGATCGCCGGTTCGCCAGGTGCGCAGGTTTTTCATTCGGCCGATGGCGGACGAACGTGGCAAGCGTTTTCAACAGGCCAATCGTTGCCGCTGAATTGTATCGAGTTTGTCGATGACAAGCTGGGCTGGGCGGCCGGAGCTTTGGGAGTGATTTTGCACACGCGCGATGGCGGACGGACTTGGCAGACGCTGCGTAGCGGCGGAGAACGACTGGCTTTAATGGGCATTTATTCTACACCCGACGATCTGCCCTTGGAGTTGTTCGCCCGCACTTCGCAGTGCGAAGGTTACCTGAGCGCGGCGGTCATGTTGAATCGCCGCGACGTCGAAGTCGATAGCGCGGCCGACCGCACGCATGACCGCCGAGCGAATGAATCGCTGGGCTTATTGCGCTCCAACAGCGTCGAGCAAGCCTGGCAGTTTCCGTTGCGACAACGGGGCATCGAGTTCGATAATCAACAAGCCGTACAATTTTGGAAATCGACTTCGTCAACAACGATCGAAGAGTATCTGGTGCGGCAGATTCGCACCTGGCGACCTGATGTGGTGACTACCTACGATGCGGCTGTTCACGACCGGCAGCCGATTCGCTATTTGATCAGTCAGGCCGTTTTACAAGCGGTCGAACGGGCCAAAGATCCGACGAGCTTTCCACATCAAATTAGCGAGTGCGGGCTGGTGCCATGGCAGGTGTCGAAAGTATTCGGCCAAATAGCCGATGGCCAGCCCGGTAGCATCAGTTTGTCCACGGCGCAACTTGCACCGCAGTCAGGCCGATCGTTTGTCGAGATCGCCGCACCGAGCCGAGCATTGATCGATCAAGTTGCGCCGGCCACGATTAATTTTCGGCCGTTGGTCAATCGATTGCCGCAAGCGTCGAGCCGTAGCGATTTGTTTGCGGGACTGACACTTCCGCCTGCTAGTTCTACGCGCCGCGCCGGGTTATCGACAACGATCGACACCAGCGAGGCAATCCGCCGCACCGCACAGCGACGACGCAACCTACAAGCCATTGTGGGGCGGTCGATCGCCGATGGCACACCGCGTACTCAATGGCTGGCCACCGTCACCGATTTGACAACAGCGCTCGACGACGAGTCGGCGGCCGATCTGCTTTTCCAACTGGGCGAACGCTATGCTGCTGCGGGTCAATGGGAACTGGCGTCCGAATCGTTCGCCTTGCTGGCGTCACGTTACAAATCGGCCGTTGCGACACCGGCCGCATTGCGATGGTTGGTGCAATATCATGCCAGTGCGGAAACGGCCTTGCGTGTTACATCGCAACAAAAGTTAATCATTCAACAGCAACTTCAAAACGAGGTATTACAAACTTCGGGTGCCTTGCCTGGGGAACGCGCCCATCTGGCCAATGTTGGAGATATAAATACTGCCCCCGCCACGTTAACTTCCGCGCTCCAACAAGGAACACTGCAATCGGGAAAATTCGGACAATCTCCGGCGAGCGCGAAGTATCAGGGTAGTCTGCAATCGTACACAAAGTTGTATTCGCAGCGGCAACAGCGGGCGTTGCAGTTTGCCGCGGATTTGGAGCGCGCCGATCCGCTTGTTCACGCAGAACCGGCGGTTCGGTGGCCCGTGCATCATGCATTGAACGCGATGCAACGCACCAAGGATGCCGAACGTGTTTTAAATCTGTTTCGCCAACCGATCGACGCGCACTCAATTGCAGCCGACGGCGAACGCTGGCTTTCGACGGGGCGTGGCACTCCTCCCAAAGTTATCTGTAAAGCGACAAAAGCCGCTCAACGGCCGCGACTCGACGGCGAACTGGACGATGAAATTTGGAAATCGGCAAAATCGGTCGAGCTTCGAAGTGCGCAGGGGGACGATGCCGCGTGGCCCTGCAAGGTGATGCTGTCGTTCGACCACGAGTTTTTGTACGTTGCCATCGAAGCGGGTCGCGTGCCGCTCAGGCCGTATCCCCATAGCGATGAGGTTCGCACTCGCGATGCCGACCTTTCACAATATGATCGAGTCGAGTTGCTGTTGGACGTCGATCGCGATTACGGAATCCACTATCGATTGTCGATGGATTCGCGTGGCTGGACGATTGATTCGTGCTGGAACGATGCGAGTTGGAACCCACGATGGTATGTCGGCTCGGCGGTTCACGAATCGACGTGGATTGTTGAAGCTGCGATTCCGTTTGAGGAACTGACAGCCGAAGCGCCGACTAGTAAAACGATCTGGAACTTGGGCTTGCAACGCGTCGTCCCCAAGTCCGGCTTTCAAAGTTGGACCGCGCCCGCAGCGATCGACCCCTTGCCAGAAGGATTTGGATATCTCATGTTTGAGTGAAATTCGGCACGCACGGTCCCCCCGGCGGGGACGCCAGGGCTCCGAACACATTTTCCAAGCACCGCTTCATGACCTATGTCATTGGCACCGATGAAGCCGGTTACGGGCCGAATTTAGGCCCGCTAATCATCTCGGCGACCGTCTGGTGGGTCGACGACCCTGCCAAGGCGGGCGATCTTTACCGCGTCCTGCGCCGGTGCGTTTGCAACGACCTCAGCCAAGTCAATAGCCGGCGCGTTGCCTTGGCAGATAGCAAGATTTTGTACAAGGCCGGCGGCGGTTTGCACGATCTGGAATTGGGCATCTTGGCGTCGCTAGCGGCCGCCGGCATGAGTCCGCAGACCTGGCGCGAGCTGTGGCATTGCTTGGATGCACATGCCGCGCGCGAACTGGATGCGCTCGCCTGGCATGTGGGCTACGACTTGGCATTGCCGTTGGAAGTGGATCAAAAGCGGCTCGAAAAAGTCTCTCGCTGTTTTTTGCAGGGGCTGGAAACTTCCGGAGTGCGGCTGGTCGGCGTCACCAGTCGCGCGGTTTTTCCGCGCCAATTCAATGAATTGACCGATCGGTATCAAAACAAGGGCGAAGCGCTATCGCGATTGACACTCGAACTGCTTGGGGATGCCCTGAAGCTGCTGCCCGACGAGCCGGTCATCGTCTACTGCGACAAGCACGGCGGTCGAAACCGTTATAGCGAGCTGTTGCAACGGCAGTTCCCCGATTGGTTGGTAGAAATCTGCGGCGAAGCCGGCGACGAGAGTATCTATCGATTTGGCCCGGAAAATCGCCGCGTCGAAGTCGGCTTTCGTGTGCGGAGCGAGCGATTCTTGCCGACCGCGTTGGCATCGATGGCGTCGAAATATTTGCGCGAGGTGTCGATGCGCGCCTTCAATTCGTTTTGGTGTACGCGTGTTCCCGGTCTGCTGCCGACGGCCGGCTACCCGGTCGATGCACGACGATTCAAAACCGAGATCGAGCCGCTGCAGATGTCGTTAGGAATCGAAGATCGTCTGATTTGGCGAAATCGTTAAGTATTACCGTCCAGTCTGAACTCGCGCAAGCGACTGGCCTCGCATTTGGTTTTGATTAGGTTCGCCTGTCGGCCGGAATGTTCGCTTTCCTCAGCGAGCGATGTAAGCTAATCTTGCAACGGCCATTCAAGGAACTTGCGGCGGCTCGTCGTCGGGCACAACCTCATCGTTTCAAGTTTCGCCGCATCTTCAACCGACCTTCACGATCACCCGACATTGAAACCCTTGACGATTGACCGATTAACCGCCGCCGAGGGTCGATCCGTTCGCTCGGATTTGGTTACGCTCTTGCAAGACGCCGTGCATGGCGGCGCGTCGATCGGTTTTTTGAGCCCGCTGGAAACCTCGCGTGCCGAAAACTATTGGGAACATGTGTTCGACGAGATTGACGACGGTTCGCGGGTGCTGCTGGTGGCTCGCGACGGAAACCGCAGTCAAGCTTCGGAAACATACGGTTCCACGATTCACGGGACCGTGCAACTGGCATTGGCCACCAAGCAAAACGCATTGCACCGAGCCGAGGTGCAGAAGTTGTTTGTGCATACCCGTTATCGATGTCGCGGAATCGGCAATGCGCTGTTGACCGCGGTCGAAAATGTCGCACGTGAATTGGGCCGCCATGTGTTGATCCTCGATACCGAGACCGATAGCCCCGCGCAGCGCCTCTACGAGCGCCACGGCTACACGCGATTGGGAGAAATTCCCCAATGGGCACTCAGTCCTCACGGAAATTTGCACGGCGCGATGTTCTATTATCGGTTGTTGCAGTAATGTGAACGAACGTGTGAGTGTCCACACATTCGTACCCGCCGTTCGTAAACACGTCGCAGCGGCACTATTATTGCTACTAATATTACACAGATTTTCGCGAGATGGTCGTATCTCGCCACTTCCGATGCACGGAAACGATAATTGTTATGGCTGCGGATCCTCCTCGACTGGATCGGTCGAATATCAATCGAGCCGGCACTAACCAATTAGGCGAAAGCCAGTCGGATTCGGATCAGACTGACCATCTGACGCGCGAACGGGTGTTGGTGCTGGTATTGCTTGGGGTGACGGTGCTGGCGATTTTTCTCTGCTACAAGCTGGTGCAACCATTCTTGCCCGCAGTGACCTGGGCCATGGCGTTGGCGGTCGTTGCTCGACCATTACATGGTTGGGTCGCTCGCCGTGTCAATAACCGAACCGCCGCCGCCGGTATTTCCGTGGCCTTGATCGCGTTGTTGTTGCTCGCACCGATTTTGATCGTCGGCAGTCAGATCGCAAGCGAAGGCATGGCCGCGCTCGCGCGGCTTCAAAAAAACGGCGAATGGGACAGCCTGGAGTCGGCTGCAAAAGAATATCCGCAATTGCAACAACCGCTCGCCTGGGCGCGAGAATACCTAGACATCGGCACTAGCGTGCAAAGCACCGCGTCGGCAGTCGGTCGTCAGGCCACGAATGTCCTGGGCGGATCCATCTGGGTCGTCGCTCAGCTGATGATCATGATGTTGACGTTATTCTTCTTTCTGCGCGACGAACAGACTGTGTTGCAATCGATCAAACGACTGGTCCCTTTAAGTTCGCGAGAAGCGGACAAGGTGCTAACGAATGTGGCGGGCACCATTCACGCCACGATTTTCGGCACCGTGGTCGTGGCTCTGGTGCAAGGGATTCTGGGCGGCATCATGTTTTACTTTTTGGGGCTGCCGGCGCCGTTGTTATGGGGATCGGTTATGGCACTGTTGGCCATCGTTCCTTATCTGGGCGCATTTGTCGTGTGGATGCCCGTGGCAATATTTTTTGCGATCCAAGGCGAGTGGGGCCGCTCGCTGTTGCTGTTTGGCTGGGGCTCGTTGGTAGTCGGCCTGATCGACAACTTGCTTTACCCGCTGTTGGTCGGCAAGCAAATGCGGCTGCACACGCTGGTCGCGTTTTTTGCCGTGGTCGGCGGAATTGCAGTGTTTGGCATGTCAGGCATCGTGCTGGGTCCGGTGGTGGTCGCCATCACGATGGCGCTAATGGATATTTGGCGACAGCGTACCGCGGCGGGACAGGGTGCCGAGCATACGACGTAGTGCTTCGTCGACTACACGTCAATCTCTGCTTCGCTATCGACCACGGCGCGCTGATGCAGAATGCGATCCAATGACTTCCAAAGAAAAAACAGCCCGATGATGTTATTCCAACGTTTCACCACGGTCTGATTATTATCGACGGCAATCAAATCTCCGCCGCCGAATGTAAGGACGGTCTCCAAAACGTCGCGGTATTTTGTGCGAAACCGTAGTCCGCTACGATCGGTCAGTTCGCTTCCTTCGCCAAAGTGAAACTCGCCGATATCGTTGGGCGTAAACTTTTTGCGACCGTTGAAGATCATATCGAATAGCGATCCCAACCAGGGCAACAACAACAGCCAACTCAAAACGGTGACGGTGCCAGGGTCAAGCCGTGGCGACAGTTCCGTCAAGTATTCCAGCACATACCCCAACAGCGCCACTTCGCGCAGATGCTCGACGTACTTCGATCCCAGCCAAATCAACGCAAAGATGCCCGTCCACAACAGCAGCTTGCGGGTACTCAAGTCGTACAAGAGCGCCAACACAAAGTACACCAGTGTGCCGACATAAATCCAGCCGGCGACTTCGGCCGTGGCTGGGTAATAGCGCACGACGGCCGCTTCGACAAAACCCACCACGATCAACAGCCAGAGAAAAAAGCTCGGATGCGCGGCATACACGATCACCTCGTCCGGCGCTCGCCCCTTGGCACGGAACAGCCGCACCGGCATGAACACCACCCAATGCACGAACTCCACCATCGCACGCGCCGAGCGGCGAATTTTGCCATGTCTTGGCCGATGCACCGTCGGCGCATCGTCGTGCAGATCGTGAAAGGGCTGACCCTCGGTGGGCTCAACTGCGTTGCTATGCGGGAACATAAAAGGTGCCTGTACTACAAACGTTGAATTTCATCGCGCGCTGCGACGATTTTGAAGTGACTCGCTGATACAAGCTCGACGCGTAAGCGAGTGTGTTTTTGCAGCCCGATGCATTTGCTTTCCGTTGCGCAAGTATGCAACGCTTCATGCCCACTCAGGGCAGTGGGCATGGCACCCTACGACTCGCGAAACGTGATTTACTGTGTCTTACGAAGAAAACTTTGTTCGACATCACATCATTTTACCGCGATTGCAACCAATCTGCTAGAAACGATCGCCGGCAACTGGATTCCAATGACCACATGCGTGCATTCGAAGTCAATTGCAATTACGATATCCCGTTAATTGCCCGGCCCTCTATTTACGGTTCGTCGGAGAATTCTCGATGGTGCGATTTATCACTTGTTGGCTTGCGTTACTGATGCCTAGCGTCGCGATGGCGGTCGAGTCGTACGACATCGTCATTTACGGCGGAACCTCGGGCGGGGTGACAGCCGCGGTGCAGGCCGCCAAACTCGGCAAGACCGCGATTATCATCGAGCCTAGCGATCACCTTGGCGGGCTGACTTCGGGCGGACTTGGCGCAACCGACATTGGCAATAAGGATGCGATCGGCGGACTGTCACTAGAGTTTTATCATCGCGTTTGGAAACATTACCAACAGCCATCGGCCTGGCGGCAAGAAACCGCCGAGCAATTTGCACTCAAGCGCCGTGCCCCGAGTCCCGACACGCAATGGACTTTCGAACCGCACGTCGCCGAAAAAATCATGGCTGATTTTGTTGCGGAATACAAAATCCCGGTCGTCCGCCGCGAACGACTCGATTTGAAAAACGGCGTCAAACGCGACGGCAAACGGATTGTCAGCATCACCATGGAGAGCGGAAAAACCTACGCCGGCAAAATGTTCATTGATGCCACGTACGAAGGCGACCTGATGGCCAAGGCCGGCGTTTCTTACCACGTCGGTCGCGAGGCGAATAGCGTCTACAAAGAAACCCTCAATGGTGTGCAAACTAAAAATGCCACAAAGCACCAGTTCAACAAACCGGTCGACCCGTATCGCACTCCCGGCGATCCGGCCAGCGGCTTGTTACCCGGCATTCACGACGGCGAACCCGGTGAAGAAGGTGCCGGCGATCACCGTGTGCAGGCGTATAACTTTCGGATTTGCATGACCGATGCGCCCGAAAATCGCATTGCCTTTCCCAAGCCCGACGGCTACGACCCGCTTCGGTATGAATTGATGTTGCGATATATGCAGGCCGGCGTGTTCGATGTGTTCGGCAACAACCAGCCGATGCCCAATCGCAAAACCGACACGAACAACAACGGCGGTTTTTCCAGCGATAACATCAACATGAACTACGATTATCCCGACGGCGACTACGCCACGCGCGAGAAAATATTCAACGAACATGTCACCTATCACCAGGGCATGTTGTACTTTTTGGTGAACGATCCGCGGGTGCCCGAACGTGCCAAGAGTTTGACGAGCAAATGGGGCCTGTCCAAAGACGAATTCGCCAAGACCGGCGGATGGCCCCATCAAATGTACGTGCGCGAAGCGCGGCGCATGATTTCGGACCTGGTGATGACCGAGCACCATTGTCGTTGGAAAGAAACGGTTGAAGACTCCGTCGGCATGGGTGCCTACAACATGGATTCGCACAACACGCAGCGCTACGTCAAAGACGGCCAGGCGACGAACGAGGGAGATATTCAAGTTGCCGTGGCCGGCCCGTACCCGATTTCATATCGTTCAATCGTGCCGAAGGCCGCCGAATGCTCCAATCTGTTTGTGCCGGTCTGTTTGTCGGCCACGCATATTGCCTATGGATCGATTCGGATGGAGCCGGTCTTCATGGTGCTTGGGCAATCGTCGGCGACCGCGGCGGTCATGGCGATCGACGAGCAGATCGACGTGCAAAAAGTCGACTACGCCAAGCTGAAAGCGAAACTTCTGGCCGATAAACAGATTCTAGCCTGGGTCAAGAAACCGGCAGCGAAAGGTCCGGCGAAGACCGACATTGAAGCGCCGCCGAAGCAGAGCGAAAAAGCACCGGCGAAACAACCATAATGAGCGGCTGGTATTCTCAGCCGAGCATTGCGAACGACAAGCGAACCTAGGGTGCTGCGCTGCGCGACCCTGGGCTATGCGATTATTTCTAATGATAGCAGTTCCTGCGGTTCGAGGCCGAGCGACCGCGTTGATTGGAGACCGGGGCTGCCACGCCTGACCTACGAAAGTAAAACGGAATTCATTCCGTTTGCATTCATTCCGTTTGCGCGCGGCTCGATCGATGCTGGAAGACGGAATGAATTCCGTCCTACCTCAGCATTGAAATCAGGCCGGCAGGTGCGGTAGAATCTGTCGTGCATGACTTTATCCTGCATGACTCTGCGTAAACCCATCCCACCGGCGAAACAATCAGGCGCAAGTGCGCACTAAAGTATGGCAATATGCGGAATAAATCGCGCGGTATTTCAACGCTCAGCTTTACCGAAGTGCAATGCTCCCTTGAGTTAACGAAGAAATGTCGCACGAATTAGCTAGGGATTTATTCCGCATTTTCGGGAATTTGTGACATGTCGCGGA
>JAYTAU010000410.1:0-1409 GCA_043737375.1 Planctomycetia bacterium | reverse complement strand
CGCAATGATACGGAACAGGCCCCTGGGGTGTAAAGGAGCGCGCCCCCGCGTGCGCCCCAGCTACGAGACGAGCTTTTTCATCTCGCGAACCGCCAATTCAAACCCGACCATGATCGCCCGGGCGACGATGCTATGCCCGATATTGAGTTCCGACATACCAGGAATGCCGGCAATCGGCTTGACGTTCCGATAGGTTAGCCCGTGACCCGCGTGCAGGGTCAGGCCAGCGGAGACCACCTGCCGAGCTGCCTGGTTCAGCTTAAGCAGTTCCCCGACTTGTGCATCGCCATTGGCCAGGGCGTATTCGCCCGTGTGCAGTTCCACGGCATCGGCCCCTAGCTGGCGGGCAAGATCGATCTGACGCTCGTCAGGATCGAGAAACAGGCTGACGATAATGCCCGCGGCTTTGAGCTGCTTGATAGTGTCTCGAACCCGTTCAGGGTTGCCCAGCAGATCGAGGCCTCCCTCGGTCGTCACCTCTTCACGCTTTTCCGGAACCAAAGTGGCTTGATCGGGCCGGGTTTGACAAGCGATTGCCACGATTTCCGGATTGCAGGCCAGTTCTAAATTCAGCTTGACCGTGACTGTTTCGCGGAGGATTCGCAGGTCGCGCTCTTGAATGTGGCGTCGATCCTCGCGCAGATGCAAAGTAATGCCATCGGCCCCGCCTAGTTGCGCTAAGGTCGCTGCCCAGACCGGGTCTGGTTCATTCGTGCGGCGGGCCTGACGGACCGTCGCCACATGATCGATGTTTACGCCCAATTCTGCCATGGCTGTCGATTGTTCGGGTAAAAGCGACGTGTTTGCAACTGCATGTTGCAGTATTGCAGGACGGGGGGTGATTTGCCAACAGGCCGGCGCACTGCTTCGGCCAAACCGGCGCCAAAGTTTAGAAATTGCCCAGGCAATCGTGGGTTTGCAAGCTAGGTTTCCAATGCGGCGCGGGGATTTTGCGAGCATCTACGACCCGACGCGCGGTTAGTAATAGCCTAGTTTCGCACCTTCGAGATTTGACGATGAATTGCCACCAACTTGCGTCGCAAATCGAACGCATGCAACCCGCGGCGGAGCCTCGCGATGTTGCCCGGCTGTGCTTGCTGATGACGAACTTCATCGAAGATGTCGATGCACTGGAAAACGAGAAGGCGCTGCAGCAAGCGTGGCGAGATACGGCGATTCGCGTTCAGGCCGCAACCGACCAACATGCGGCGATGACGCAAGAACTGGACGACTTGTCCAACTCGGACCCCGCCAAGTTCTCGCCCGAGCAGATTTGGATCCTGATTCGTGCAATCAAAGTCCAGAGCCAAATTCTGCAGTTGTACGTCGGCGAACCGGCGCTCGACGTTTGACGGCGGTCTGCCGCGACGCTCAGAGCAGCCAAACTTGGGCGATCGAAAAGTAGATCA
>JAYTAU010000409.1:0-1413 GCA_043737375.1 Planctomycetia bacterium | reverse complement strand
ATTCGCGGTCGACCGCTGACCATGTCCGGCAGCTACGAAATTAGTGTGGACAACTTGCGGCCGGCGAATAGCCGGGCGGAACTCGGCCGCCGCGACCGTTTGCTGCTCGACCATGGCGTCGAAGCGGAAGCCTTCTATCCCCTTAACTCGCAGTGGTCACTCTTCGCACAACTGCATCTCACCCAAGAAAAAGACTTACATTCCGGTCGATTCGAGCGGATCGCCGATCATTATCTCGAGCGCGGCGAAATGTGGCTCTGCGCTACAAATATTGGCGGCTCGAATTTCAGCCTCGATATCGGCCGGCTCGACTTCGAAGACGATCGGCGCTGGTGGGATAAAAAACTCGACGCGTTGCGCGTCTCACACAAAACCGACCACGTCGAGATCGCGCTCGCGCCCGCACAAGAAATCGCCAGCGATCGGCTGAACCGTGCCGACATCGCCCCGGAACAACAGCGCGTTCGCCGATTGATCGGCGAGGCAACCTGGGACTGGCAGCGGAATCACGCGCTGCAATTTTTCTCGCTTCACCAAAACGATGGCTCGCTACGGGACGCGGTCGGCAATCGGGTCGACAACAAACGCCGCGACGAATCGGACGCGCCGCTGACCTGGATTGGAGCGAGCGCAAGCGGCGCGTTCGATCTCGCCGAGCGCGGCAGGATCGGGTATTGGCTCGACGCCGCGTGGCTGCGGGGCAAAGAACGACGCTCGGAACTTAACTTGATCGATGTGGATCAAGGTATTGTTGCGAACGTCGCACAGCGAAAAGTTCGCGGTTGGGGTTTCGACAGCGGCGTCAGTTGGCTCATTCCCGCACGTTACGAAACCCGGTTCTATGCCGGCTATGCCTATGGTTCTGGGGATCCGAATCCGGGCGACGAAACCGATCGCGCGTTCCGGCAAACCGGGCTCGCAACCAATGAGGCAGGCGTTGGCGGTGCGCAGCGCTTTCCCCACTATGGCATCGGCCTGAATCCGGAACTGACGAATCTAAAAATCGTCACGCTGGGCGCGGGACTGAATATGCTGAAGTCCAGTTCCGTCGATCTGGTTTTTCACCGCTATCGATTGGCAAATTCAGCGGACGCTCTGCGCAACGCCCGCGTCGATGGCACGCTGGTCGGAAAAAACGTCGGCAGCGGCATCGACCTGGTGATCACGATTGAAGAGTGGGAACGGCTTGAATTCGAGTTCAGTGTCTCCGCGTTCCGCGCTGGGCGTGGTTTCGGTGAAGAGGCGGGGAAGCGCAGTTATTTTGGTTTCGTCGGCATGCGCATCGCTTTTTGACCGACCTCAGCCAAACATCGCGCCCTACTCGGCTCGTGGCAACGAATGCCTGAACGGGGGGCTCGCAAGCCACAATACTTTCTACAACAGCGGCTTTAGTGGCAGCGATTGCCAAAGGCG
>JAYTAU010000408.1:0-9350 GCA_043737375.1 Planctomycetia bacterium | reverse complement strand
TCCTTCGGTTACTAAGCCGGAAAAGACCAACCCACGGGCATCTCGCACGGAAACTCCTCCGGCTGCTCGTGCAGTTGCTCCTCCTCCGGCAACGCCCCCCGCTGCCCGCGCAATAGCTCCTCCTCCGGCAACGCCCCCGGCTGCTCGCGCAGCGACACCTCCGGCGGCTCGTGCAGTCGCTGCTCCTGCGGCACGAGCGGCAACGCCTCCAGCAGCACGCGCTGCTGCCCCTCCAACCGATAAGGGTGGAGGGGGCGAAGGCCGAGGCCGAGGTCGTGGAGATAAGGATAAAGACAAAGATAAGGACAAGCCTAAATAATGCCGCAGTCTGACGACTGAACAAATCCCTTAATGCAAACCCCAAAACCCAGCGAGTTCCTCGTTGGGTTTTGCTTTGCGCAAATCGGTCGCAAATGTAAACAGATAATGAATTTCTCAGCTCTTCCAGTGCTAGCTTGCCAAACGAATATTTGGCCCCGGTTTCGACTTGCCTACAAGTATAAGGATTAGTAATCGTCTAAGGCATCGAGCTGAAGAATGTAAGTCTAATGTGAATATCAGGTTATATTTTGTTACGACTTTAGGCCCCCCGTCAGCCGTCGAACAACTCAATTTACTATTTCCCATCGGTCTGAGCCTTGACGCAAGACGACAAACTACCTATTGTATTATGCTTGATCTGAATAATCGTTTGCGGTTGTATTTGAAATTTTGATCGAATCGAACCGAACCTCATGCACCTGAAGTCGCTCAAGATATTCTGTGATGTCGTCTACCGGCGCAGCTTTTCGCGAGCGGCCGAGGATAACGGCATTTCGCAATCCGGAGTCAGCCAAGTCATCAATCAACTCGAGCAGCGGGTCGGTGTGCGGCTGATTGATCGATCAAAACGTCCGTTTGCGCTCTCCCCTGAGGGAGAACTTTATTATGAAGGGTGTCGGAAATTGGTCGATCGGTATTTTGCCCTTGAAGAAGAAGTTCGCTCGCTGCATGGTGAGGTGGCCGGTCGGGTTCGCGTGGCGGCTATTTATTCGGTCGGCCTGCACCACATGAGCCGGTATGTACGCGAGTACATGACTCAATACCCCAAAGCGAATGTGCGGCTGGAATACTTGCACCCGCATCGAGTTTACGACGCGGTTGAGAACGATCAAGCGGATATTGGGCTGGTCAGCTATCCCAAAAGTTCCCGCACCATTAAAGCCATCATGTGGCGCGAAGAACCAATGGTCTTGGTTTGTGCTCCCACACATCGGTTTGCCGGACGTGATCGGCTGTCGCTGGAAGAGCTTGAAGGCGAAGCGGTCGTCGGTTTCGATTCCGACCTGACGATTCGCCGCGAGATCGACCGGGCGTTGGCCGCTCATAATGCCGAAGTTCGGGTCACCATGGAGTTCGACAATATCGAAACCATTAAACGGGCCATTGAAATCGATGCGGGCGTCGCGTTTCTACCCGAACCGACGGTCGCGCGCGAAGTTGCGGCAGGCACCTTGGCGGCGATCGCGTTGGCGACCGATGAATTGGTGCGACCGCTAGGCATATTACATCGTCGCGGAAAAGAGTTGGGGGTAACCGTGCGTCGCTTCATTGATCTACTGCGTGGAGACGGCCAGACTCCCAAACCCGAAGTTGAAGCAGCCGCGGATCCAAACGAGATCGATCCACTTCCAACAGGCAATCGCGAGTCGGGCAAATTGCTCGTGGCGGGTTGATTCTCGCAGTCGGTGCAAACGCTGGTCAAGCAGATCGGGGTCTCTTGATCGGCAAGTTTCGTATTTTTCGGTTCCATTCAGCGGTTGAAACCCGCTGACAGCAAGGGGTTTTTGTGTCCGGAGTAGTACCTTTCGACGGTGATGCCATGCGTCCGATTCAAAAGAACAACGGCCTGCCCGCAGCGCAGGGTTTGTACGATCCGGCCAACGAGCACGATGCTTGCGGTGTCGGCTTTGTCGTCAACATGCATGGTGCGAAAAGTCACAAAATCATCCAGCAAGGGCTCGAAATTCTTCGTAACCTGACGCATCGCGGTGCCTGCGGCTGCGATCCGTTGACCGGCGACGGCGCGGGGATTTTGATTCAAATGCCGGACCAGTTCTTTCGTACTAAAGCTGCCGAAATCGGCATCACGTTACCGGCGCTTGGCGACTATGGGATCGGCAATATTTTCTTCCCGCCGGATGATGCTCAGCGGCAGATCTGCGAAGACGCGTTCGTTCGAGTCTGCGCCGAAGAAGGGCAAACGTTTCTTGGCTGGCGCGATGCGGCGACCGACAATACCGATATCGGCCGCGCCGCGCGCGATGTCGAGCCGCGCGTGCGACAGGCCGTCGTATCGCGGGGCGACGGCACGCCGGCCGAAATGTTCGAATGGAAATTGTTTGTCATTCGCAAGCGCGCCGGGGTCGAGCTGGCCTCGGCTCAATTGTCTCAGCGGCAATACTTTTATATTTGCACGCTGTCGTCGACGGTCATCGTTTACAAGGGCCTGCTGCTAGCCGATCAAGTCGAACGCTATTACAAAGACTTGGGCGATGAGCAAATGGTGTCTGCCCTGGCTCTGGTGCATCAGCGCTATAGCACCAATACCTTTCCAACATGGGATTTGGCCCATCCGTTCCGCTTCATTGCGCACAACGGCGAAATCAATACGCTGCGCGGCAATGTCAATTGGATGCGCGCTCGCGAGAGCATGTTGGCGAGCGAGAAATACGGCAACGATCTGAAAAAGATCATTCCCATTTGTACCCCCGGCGGCAGCGACTCGAAAATCTTCGATAACGCGCTCGAATTGCTGCTGATGAGCGGTCGTTCGCTAACGCAAGCCATGAGTATGCTGATCCCCGAACCCTGGTCCGGGCATGAGAGCATGCCCGACGATCTGAAGGCCTATTATGAATATCAGGCCTGTCTGACCGAGCCGTGGGACGGCCCCGCGGCGATGGCCTTTACCGACGGCACGACCATTGGCGCGTGCCTCGATCGCAACGGACTGCGCCCCAGCCGGTATTGGGTGATGAACGACGGACTGGTGATCATGGCCTCGGAAGCCGGCGTGCTGCAAGTCCCGCAAGCCGACGTGGTGGCCAAGGGACGCTTGCGCCCGGGCCGCATGTTTTTAGTCGATACCGCGCAAGGACGCATCATTCGCGACGACGAAATCAAGCGCGGCTTGGCGACCCAGAATCCGTATCGCAAATGGCTCAACGAGAATCAGATCAAACTCAGCGAAATTGCCGATTATCATGGCGGCGAACAGAGTGGAAGTTACAAGACGGGCAGCGAGAAAACCACCGGTGATCGAAACGGCGGCGGTGTTAAATGCGGCCGGCAAAGTACCGGCACGGTGCATTTCAGCACTGCCGAGGGAACTACGGCCGTTGGTAGCGACTCCAATGGCAACGGCATTCATGTTGAGAACGCGAACGGACATTTGGCGAGCGACGAGCAATTACAACGACTGCAACGCACCTTCGGTTACACGCTTGAAGATCTGAAAGTCATCCTGTTCCCGATGGGAACCGACGGGGCCGAACCGATCGGTTCGATGGGCAACGACACGCCTTTGGCAGTGCTCTCGGACCGGCCGCAGTTACTTTACAACTATTTCAAGCAACTCTTCGCACAGGTTACTAATCCGCCGCTCGATGCGATTCGCGAGGAAATCATCACCTCGATGATTACCACGATCGGTTGCGAGGGAAACCTGATGACCGAGACACCCGAGCAATGCCGGCTGTTGCGGCTCGACACACCGATGATCAGCAACGACGAATTGCGGACCATCAAATCGCTCAATCAAGATAAACTGATCAGTCGTACATTCTCAATGCTGTTTCCGCGCAGCGAAGGGGCTGCCGGGCTGCATCGCCGACTGCACGAAATGCGCGAACAAGTTTCGCGCGCCATCGCCGAAGGGGTGACCATCGTCATCCTCAGCGACCAGGGCGTGAATCGCGACAATGTGCCCATTCCCGCGCTATTGGCCACCAGCAACATTCATAACCATCTGGTGCGTGAAGGCACGCGTACGCGATGCGGGCTGGTTATCGAAACGGGTGAAGCCCGCGAAGTGCAACATGTCGCGCTGTTGACCGGTTACGGAGCCGGTGCGGTGAACCCATACTTGGCCCTAGCCACACTCGAGCAAATGGCCGCCGATAACTATTTTCCGGCCGGCACCGACGTCAAAAAGCTGCAGAAGAATTTTCTCAAAGCCTGCACCAAGGGCTTGCTCAAAGTGATGAGCAAAATGGGCATCTCGACGCAGCAAAGCTATCGCGGCGCACAAATCTTCGAGGCCGTCGGCCTGAATGACGCCTTTATCGCCGAATACTTCACGTATACGCAGAGCCGTATCGCGGGGATCGGTCTGGCGCAAATCGCCGAAGAATCGCTGCGACGGCACGAACATGCGTACCCACGTGTCGAACTGCCGCAACTCATCGATTTGGACGTCGGCGGGCAATATGCTTGGCGTCGCAAGGGCGAAGCGCATCAGCTCAATCCCGATGTGGTCGCCAAGCTGCAAAACGCCACGCGCATCAATAGCCGCGACGAATTCAAACAATACTGCCGGCTGATCGACGAACAGCAAACGCGGTTGCTGACGTTGCGCGGGTTGATGGAGTTCAAACAGAGCGCGCACTCGGTGCCGCTCGACGAAGTCGAGCCCGCAGCCGAGATCGTCAAGCGCTTCGCTACCGGTGCCATGTCGTACGGCTCGATCAGCAAAGAAGCTCACGAAACGCTGGCGATCGCCATGAATCGCATCGGCGGCCGCAGCAACACGGGCGAAGGGGGCGAAGACCCGGCTCGTTATGTTCGCGACCCGAACGGCGACTCGCGCAATAGCGCCATCAAGCAAGTCGCCAGCGGTCGCTTTGGCGTGACCAGCGAATACCTCGTCAGCGCGCGCGAACTACAAATCAAAATGGCGCAAGGTGCTAAGCCGGGCGAAGGGGGCCAGTTGCCCGGTCACAAGGTCGATCGCGAGATCGCCAGAATTCGTCTGAGCACGCCGGGTGTGGGACTGATATCTCCCCCGCCGCATCACGATATCTATTCGATCGAGGATCTTGCGCAGCTGATTCACGATTTGAAAAACGCCAATCGCGACGCGCGGATCAGCGTCAAACTGGTGGCCGAAGTCGGCGTGGGCACCGTGGCCGCCGGTGTGGCCAAGGGGAAAAGCGATGTCGTGTTGATCAGCGGTCATGACGGCGGAACCGGTGCCAGTCCGCAAACATCCATCAAACATGCCGGACTGCCCTGGGAATTGGGCCTGGCCGAAACGCATCAAGTGTTGGTCATGAACGATCTGCGCGGGCGGATCGTCGTGCAGACCGACGGCATGATTCGCACGCCCAAGGATGTCATTATCGCCACGCTGCTGGGTGCCGAAGAATGGGGGATTGCGACCGGCGCGCTGGTCACGATCGGTTGCATCATGATGCGCAAGTGTCATTTGAACACTTGCCCGGTTGGCATCGCCACACAAGACCCCGCGCTGCGCGCAAAATTTACGGGCCAGCCCGAGCATGTGGTGAACTTTTTCTTTTTGCTGGCCGAAGGGATGCGCGAGATCATGGCTCAACTCGGCTTTCGCACCATCAATGAGATGGTCGGTCGGGTCGACTTACTCGACAGTAAACAAGCGATTCAACATTGGAAAGTGCAAGGCCTCGACTTCAGCAAAATTCTGCACAAGCCCGCAGCCGCCGAGTACGTCAAAACTTATTGTGTCGAATCGCAAGATCACGGCATTCAAAACTCGCTCGACATCACCACACTGTTGGACGTGTGCAAACCGGCGCTCGAAGAACAAACCCCGGTCGTAGTCAACTTGCCGATCTATAATCTCAACCGCACGGTGGGCACGATCCTGTCGAGCGAAGTCACCAAGCGTTATGGTGCTCGCGGCTTCGATAAGGACCACACCATTCAGCTCAACTTCAAGGGCTGTGCCGGTCAGAGTATCTTCGCGTTCGGCGTACACGGCATCACCGTGCGGGTCGAGGGTGATGTGAACGACTACTGCGGCAAGGGCTTATCGGGTGGGCGGATTATTGTTTACCCGCCGAAGGAATCGACCTTCAAGGCCGAGGACAATATTATCTGCGGCAACGTGGCGCTGTATGGCGCAACGGGGGGCGAGTTGTTCGTCCGCGGCATTGCCGGCGAACGTTTTTGTGTTCGCAACAGCGGCGCGCATGCGGTTGTCGAGGGTGTCGGCGATCACGGTTGCGAGTACATGACCGGCGGACGCACGATTGTTCTCGGCGAGACGGGTCGCAACTTCGCGGCCGGCATGAGCGGCGGCGTGGCCTATGTGCTGGATGAAAATGGAACATTCCCCAAGCTGGTCAACAAGGAGATGGTCGAGATCGAAGCTCTGTTGGACGACGACCTGGAATATCTGCAGACGATGATCACCAAGCATGTCGATTACACGCGCAGCACGCGCGGTCAGTACGTGCTGGACAACTGGGATGCGGTCTCGGCGAAGTTCGTCAAGATCATGCCGGTCGATTACAAGCGGGCGATGGCCGAACTGAAAAAATTTGCGGAAGAACAAGCCTCGCAACAAGAACTACAAGAAGTCCGGGCCTAGCGTCAATTGAAAAGCAACAATCGAGGAACCACCGAGTCACAGAGAACACCGAGAGAAAATAAATGGGGAAGGGCGAATTTGGAATGGGGAATAAAAAATAATCATGCGACCGTTGCTCGAGATCGGTCAGAGCTTGGATTTTTTTATTCCACGTTCCCCATTCCGATTTTCCCATTCGTCCGCTCAGTGTCCTCTGTGACTCGGTGGTGCAAATTCTTTGAGGGTTATCCATGGGTGATGTTCGCGGGTTTTTGAAACACAAACGCAAGATCAGCGGCAAGCAGCCCGTTGCCGATCGACTGAAGCATTTCAACGAGTTCCTGACGATTCTTCCCAACGAAGAACTTCGCAGCCAGGGTGCGCGCTGCATGGACTGCGGTGTGCCTTTTTGCCACACCGGCTGCCCGTTGGGCAATATCATTCCCGATTGGAATGACCTAGTCTATCGCGACCAATGGCGCGAAGCGCTCGACCGCCTGCACGCGACCAACAACTTTCCCGAGTTCACCGGTCGCGTTTGCCCGGCTCCGTGCGAATCGGCGTGCGTATTAGGGATTAACGAAGACCCCGTCGCCATTAAGCAGATCGAAATGTCGATCGCCGATCGCGGTTTCGACGAAGGCTGGATCACCGCCCAACCGCCGCTCACTCGCACCGGTAAACGGGTGGCGATTGTCGGTGGCGGCCCCGCCGGTTTGGCGGCCGCGCAACAGCTCAATAGCGCCGGCCACAACGTCGTGGTGTTCGAGCGCGCCGATCGTCCGGGCGGATTGTTGATGTACGGTATTCCTGATTTCAAGCTCGAAAAGTGGCGCGTCTTGCGGCGTATCGAGCAACTCGAACAGGAGGGTATCGAGTTCCGCTGCAATGCGAATGTGGGCGTCGATGTGCCGACACAAGAATTGCGCGATAGCTTCGATTCGATTTTACTCTGCGGCGGTGCGACCCAGGGCCGCGACTTGCCGATCCCCGGCCGCGAGCTGCAGGGCATTCATTTCGCCATGGAATTCTTGCCGCAACAGAACAAAGTCAATCAAGGCGATATCATCCCCGATCAACTGTTGGCCAAGGACAAGCACGTGGTCGTGATCGGCGGCGGCGATACCGGCAGCGATTGCGACGGCACCAGTAACCGTCACGGCTGCAAAAGTCTGACGCAGTTCGAACTGTTGCCGCAACCGCCCGATGTCGGCAACTACCCGCGTGCCGGCGAGCGGCCCTCGGCCACGCCCTGGCCGCTGTGGCCGGTCATTATGCGCACCAGCACCTCGCACGAAGAGGGCTGCCACCGCGAGTGGAGCATTCTCACCAAAGAGTTCCGCGGCGATGCTCACGGCCACGTCGAAAGTCTACTGACCGTCAACATTGAATGGACCAAAGACGAACAAGGTCGCCACGTCATGCAAGAAATTCCCGGCAGCGAACGCGTTTGGCCCTGCCAGCTTGCACTCTTGGCGATGGGTTTTGTCGGGCCTGAGCGTAAAGGGCCGATCAGCGACTTGGGTTTGGAACTCGATCCGCGCGGCAACGTGAAGACTGACAGCGAGTACCGCACGAGCCTCGACGGCGTATTTGCGGCCGGCGATTTGCGTCGCGGTCAATCGTTAGTCGTCTGGGCCATTCAAGAAGGACGCGAAGCGGCTCGTGCTGTCGATAAGCACCTGATGGGCGTGACGAATTTGCCGAGCGTCAACGCGGGCGACTTCGCGTGGCAATAAGGCTTGGTTGATTCTGTAGGGAACGCCTTCTGTGGCGTTCCGGAATCTCGATGAGACCTCACGCTTTTAAAAACGATCTCGCGCAATGGCGCGAAGTCGCAAAGCAGGGAAACGTTAATTTGCACGAGCGTCATAGTTCCCAATCACTTTCTTTAGCTTTGCGCCTTCGCGCCTTTGCGCGATTGTTTCTTTCTTCATGAGTTCGAGTGATTTAATAATGCGGCGGTTTGTCGTCTTCGATGCGACGCGGGGTTTCGGATAATGAATCGCCGAGCCCGCTGATCTCGTTCTTGAGGCGCGCAATCTCTTTTGCCTGCGTCGAGAGCTGAAGCGATTGCTCGATCATGACTTGGCCTAAGTCGTCGACCGTTTTCTGCAAGTACATCAACTGCGACTCGACTTCGTTCAGTCGTTGTTCCAACATGTTGCCGTCGGGTTATGATGTGTAATTCGTCAAGCATTTAAATCAACGGAACCAACCTATGACCGCCCAATCCATGACGCCTCAAACCGCCGAACAGTTGGTTCACAAAAAATGCGTTCCCTGCGAAGGGGGCGTGCCCAAGTATTCGCCCTCGCAGACGAACGAGCAGATCAAAAAGCTCAGCGGTTGGCAAGTCACTCACGAGGGCGAGCGAATCCGCAAGCAATGGACGGTTAAAAACTTCATGGCGGGAATGCGTTTCTTCAACCAAGTTGCCGAGCTGGCCGAAGCCGAAGGGCACCACCCCGACTTGCATTTGGAAGGCTACCGTAATTTGGCCATTGAAATCTGGACCCACGCGATCGGCGGATTGAGCGAAAATGACTTCATTTTGGCCGCGAAAATCGATTACCTTCCTGTGGAACTTCGCGCACCGAGTTAATTTTCCGTTCCTTCATCCCCCGGCGAATACGGGGGCTGAAGGATTTGCGGAATATCGTGTCCAACAAAAATCCCGATCTACTTTCGAGACGCTCACTTCGAGACGCTCGCACCGCCTGACCTACGAAAGTAAAACGGAATTCATTCCGTTTGT